>NZ_RCOE01000003.1:0-74043 GCF_004321495.1 Pseudomonas sp. Sample_10 | reverse complement strand
GCATGGCCGCGTCCTGCATCGGACGGTTTTCCGGGCGGGTGATCGAGTTGAACGTACCGCCGATGTTGCCCGCGGCGATTTCCTTGCGGATCATCTCCCGAGGCATTTCCGGGCCGATGCTGATCAGGCGCAACTGGCCGATTTTCTCATCGAGAGTCATTTGCTTCATCAGGTTGCTGACGAAGGCTTCCTTGTTCTCCAGAGGTGCGGGCGTCGTGGCGGCCAATACGTTATGACTGGCCAGGCTGACGAACAGGCCCAGCAAACACAGCTTCTTCATGAATAGTTTTCTCAAGGGCCCAAACGGCGATGTACACGCCGGCCAGCCAAAATTTAGGGAGCGACTATTGTTGTTCGGGTACCGGTTCAAAAAAGCCGGATGCGTTTTTTGCGCTGGGCATTTTTTAGCCCATTGCCCCGATGCAATCCAGATGCGCGGCCGATTATGCCCGAAGAGCCGGCCGAGAGGGTCTTCGGTTGTTTTTTCCATGAATGTGAAGGGAGCATCACTGATATGAATGTACGACAGTCCTACCGGTCGAGCCTGCAAGTGGCCACGTTATTGGTGCTCGCCACGCTACTGACAGCCTGTGGCATCAACAACATCCCGACCCTCGACGAGCAGGCCAAGGCGGCCTGGGGCCAGGTGCAGAACCAGTATCAGCGCCGTGCCGACCTGATTCCCAACCTGGTGGAAACGGTCAAGGGCTACGCTGCCCATGAGAAGGAAACCCTGACTGCCGTGATCGAGGCCCGGGCGAAGGCAACGTCGATCCAGGTCGACGCCTCCACCCTCGATAACCCGGAAAAACTCAAGCAGTACCAACAGGCCCAGGATCAGCTCAGCGGTGCCTTGAGCCGTTTGATGGTGGTGGTCGAACGCTATCCGGACCTCAAGGCCAACCAGAACTTCCTCGCCCTGCAATCGCAGCTCGAAGGCACCGAAAACCGCATCAGCGTGGCCCGACGGGATTTCATTCTGGCGGTGCAGAAGTACAACACCGAAATCCGCACCTTCCCCGGTCGCCTGTGGCATAGCGTGATGTACAGCGACCTGCCTGTGCGCGAAACCTTCGAAGCCACGCCAGGCTCGGAAAAACCGCCCGAGGTCAAATTCTGATCGGTGCGTCACCACGGACGAGGTTGCACATGCGCGTCTTGAAAGCAGGCCTGGTGCTGATGCTGTGGGTGTTGACCCTGGCAGCCCAGGCCGAATTGAAGTTTCCTGAGCTGACCGGACGGGTGGTGGATAACGCCCGAATGATCGAACCGGCGGTGCGTGAGCAACTGACGCAGCAGCTTCAGGCCCATGAAAAATCTACCGGTGAGCAACTGGTGGTAGTCACCCTGGAGAACTTGCAGGGCACCGACATTGCCGACTTCGGTTATCAATTGGGGCGCTACTGGGGCATCGGCCAGAAGGACAAGAACAACGGCGCATTGCTGATCGTCGCCCGTGAGGAGCGAAAACTGCGCATTGAAGTCGGCTATGGCCTGGAAGATCGCCTGACCGATGCGCAGAGTTCGGTGATCATCCATCAGGTGATCACACCCGCTTTCAAGACCGGCAATTTCAGCAAGGGCATCAGCGACGGTGTCGCGGCGATGCTGGTGGTGTTGGGCGGTAATCCACTGGATGAGCCGTCGACGGTATATGAGTCCACGGGCGATCCGAATGATGATCTTGTCTCGCGGCATCCCGGGCTGTTCGTGTTTTTGGTGTTGTTGTTCATCCTGACTGTGTTTGTTTGCCAGATGCTCGGTATTCTCCCCGCCGGCCGGGGTGGTTCGGGTGGCTCCGGTGGTGGTTTCGGCGGTGGCGGTTTTGGCGGTGGCGGTTTTGGCGGCGGTGGCGGCGGGGGCTTCAGTGGCGGCGGTGGCAGCTTCGGCGGCGGTGGTTCGTCCGGCGGCTGGTAACAATAAAATGAACAGGCACTTCACGACATGGCATTACTGACTGAACACGAACAACGCAAAGTCGCCGAGGCGATCGCCCGGGTCGAGCGTGACACCGACGCCGAACTGGTCACAGTGCTCGCGACCCGCGCCGACGACTACGCCTACATCCCACTGCTGTGGGCCAGCCTGCTGGCGCTGGTGGTGCCGGGGATCGTGCATTACCTGAGCGGCTGGCTGACCCTGCATAGCCTGCTCATGGTGCAATGGACTTCTTTCATCGTGTTGTGCCTGCTGTTCCGGCTACCGAAAGTCACCACCCATTTGGTCCCGCGCTCGGTGCGTCACTGGCGCGCTTCTAACCTGGCCCGTCGGCAGTTTCTGGAGCAGAACCTGCACCACACCGAAGGCAGCACCGGCATTCTGATTTTTGTTTCTGAAGCCGAGCGCTACGTGGAAATCCTGGTGGACGAGGGCATTTCCAGGCGTCTGGACAACAAGAACTGGGACGCAATAGTCGCTGCATTCACCCAGCAAGTCCGGCAAGGGCAGACGCTGCAAGGCTTTGTCAGTTGCGTCGAGGCGTGCGGTGAATTGCTCAAGGTGCACGTGCCGGTGACCCATGTTCGCAATGAGTTGCCGAATCGCTTGGTGGTGTTGGGGTAACAGGCGATATCACACCGTTCGGCAAATAACTGCGTGTCCCGAACGTTCATCCCCCCTAAAATACCTGCCATTCCCCCGATCCGCCCCGCCTGAGGCCGTTTTTTCCATGTCTGTCACCGCCACTCCCGCCAGCCTCGCGCCGGATCATCACGCCCAATTCATCGACCTGCTGCAAACCAGCCTCGAACAGAATGCCTTTATCAAACTGGTGCTGGCCAAATATGTTGGCGATGAAACCGATCTGCAGCGGATCATCGTCAAACCGGTGACGGTCAAGACGCAGCCGTGCCTGTCCTTCGTCTACCGCTACAAAACCCGTGACATCACCAAGAACCTGCCGTTGGACGAAGGTGTGGCAAGCATTGCCGGTTTGCTGCCAGCATCGTTCAAAAATGCGCATTTACTGTCGCTGACCGATGAAGCCCAGCTCGAATACAGCAAAAAGGGCAAGAGTTCGCTGTTCAAGAGCAAACCCCAGCAATTGCGTGAAGTGCCGTCCGCCGAACACAACCGTGAGAAGAACCGGTTTCTGGATTTGAGCCGACCGTTCCTCTCCGACCTCGGTGTGACCAACAGCAAGCACGAGCTGATCCCGGCGATGTCGCGCAAGTGGAAACAGATCAACAAGTTCATCGAAGTGTTCAGCCATGCGCTGACCTCGTCACCGCTGGCGCTGGACAAACCGGTGCGCGTAGCAGACTTCGGTTCGGGCAAGGGATACCTGACGTTCGCCATCCACGACTACCTGCGCAATACCTTGAACGCCGAGGGCGAAGTGACCGGTGTTGAACTGCGTGAGGACATGGTCACCTTGTGCAACGCCGCGGCAGCCAAGCTTGAGCACCCGGGACTGGTGTTCAAGTGCGGCGACGTGCGCAGCGTGGCACCGAGTGAACTGGACGTGATGATCGCCTTGCATGCCTGCGACATTGCCACCGACTATGCCATCCACACCGGCATCCGTTCCGGGGCGTCGATCATCATGTGCTCGCCGTGCTGCCACAAACAGATTCGCCTGCAAATCCAGAGCCCGGCGTTGCTCAAGCCGATGCTGCAATACGGATTGCACCTGGGCCAGCAGGCGGAAATGGTCACCGACAGTTTGCGTGCGCTGTTCCTCGAAGCCTGTGGTTACGAAACCAAAGTGTTCGAGTTCATTTCGTTGGACCACACCAACAAGAACAAGATGATCCTGGCGGTCAAACGCGCCGAGCCGGTCGATCCAACGCAGTTGCTGGCAAAGATCGAGGAATTGAAGGCGTTCTACCAGATCACCGAGCATTGCCTGGAAACGCTGCTGCGAGCCGACGGCTTTATTAAATGATGACTCTGTAGGAGCACAGCTTGCTCGCGATGGCGTCCTCAAAATCGCCATCGCGAGCAAGCTTTGCTCCTACACGTGCTTGGCGATCCGCCGGCAAGCCTGGCTCCTACAGGGTTATGCACTAGCTACACGAGCCGGCTGCACCGCAGTCTTGCGCCCGAGCATCACGGTCACGATCACCCCGGCCGCGAACACCCAGGTAATCGGTTCCACGTGTTCACCGAAGAACAACGCGGAAAAGGCGATGGTGAAAAAAATCTGCAGCAACTGGATCTGACTGACCCGGGCAATGCCGCCCATGGCCAGCCCGGCATACCAGGCAAAGAAACCGATGAACTGCGAAAACAGCGAGACGTAACCGAAGGCCCACCAGGTCTTGGCGGAAATTTCGCCCTGGTGTTGCAGCGCCAGATACACCACCGGGCCGATCAGCAGCGGCGTCGACAGCACCAGTGCCCAGCAGATCACTTGCCATCCGCCCATCTCCTTGGCCAACCGGCCACCTTCGGCGTAACCCAATCCACCCACCGCAATCGCGCCGAGCATCAGCAAGTCGCCAGCCTGAATGCTGCCAGCACCACTGATCAGCGCATAACCGAGCACCAGCGCACTGCCCAGCGCGGCGCAGGCCCAGAAGGCTTTCGACGGCCGTTCATGGGACAACCACGCGGCATACAGCGCCACGCACAGCGGCTGCAGACCATTGACCAGTGCACCGTGGGACGCCGGCAAGGTTTGCATGGCCCAGGCCGACAGCACCGGAAAACCAAGAATTACCCCGGCAATCACCAGGCTCAGGCCTTTGATCTGTTTCCAGGTCGGCCATTTTTCCCGGCGCCACAGCAACAGCAATGCCGCCGGGATCGCCGCGAACAACGCTCGGCCCAGGCCATTGAGCAGCGGGTGCAGTTCCTGCACGACAATTCGTGTGAAGGGCAGGGTGAGGCTGAAAATCACAACGCCAAGCAGGCCCAGGGCCATACCGGTGTTTTCGCGCGAGGACATGATGGCAACCAGAATCGTGGAGGGTGCGGTTATCTAGCCATAATCGCGTCCCAAGCCGCTGTAACAGCTGGGTGAAGAGTTATCCGTACAGTTTGAGGGCTTCTTCGCGGGCAAGCCTCGCTCCTACAGGTTTGGCGTGTTCCTTGTAGGAGCGAGGCTTGCCCGCGAAGAACGAAAACGCGGTCTTCGGGTAGTAGCCGGTTGTTACCCGGTCCGCCAGATAAGGACTACCTTGAATATTCCTATGCATTTCCAAGAGGAGTCCTACTCATGGCCGCTAAAAAAATCCTGATGCTGGTCGGCGATTTTGTCGAAGACTACGAAGTGATGGTCCCCTTTCAAGCGTTGCTGATGGTCGGCCACACCGTTCACGCGGTGTGTCCGGACAAAACCGCCGGCCAGACCGTGCGCACGGCCATCCATGACTTCGAAGGCGATCAGACCTACAGCGAAAAACCCGGTCACCTGTTTGCCCTTAACTTCGACTTTGCCAAGGTCAACGCGGCGGATTACGACGCGGTGCTGATTCCGGGCGGTCGTGCGCCAGAGTACCTGCGTCTGAACGAAAAAGTCCTGGAACTGGTGCGCGATTTCGACAAGGCCGGCAAACCGATCGCCGCTGTGTGCCACGGCGCGCAACTGCTGGCGGCGGCCGGGATTCTCGAAGGGCGCGAGTGCAGCGCTTATCCGGCTTGTGCACCGGAAGTGCGTCTGGCCGGCGGTACGTTTATCGATATCCCGGTGACGGACGGCCATGTTCAAGGCAATCTGGCCACGGCGCCGGCCTGGCCAGCGCACCCGAACTGGCTCGCCGGTTTCCTCGGTTTGCTGGGCACCAAAATCACGCTGTAACGAGGAAGCCGTCATGTGCGAGCTGTACGTCAAGGCTGAC
This sequence comes from Pseudomonas sp. Sample_10, assembly GCF_004321495.1. Classification (NCBI taxonomy): domain Bacteria; kingdom Pseudomonadati; phylum Pseudomonadota; class Gammaproteobacteria; order Pseudomonadales; family Pseudomonadaceae; genus Pseudomonas; species Pseudomonas sp. Sample_10. Next base: position 68,260 of record NZ_RCOE01000003.1, on the reverse strand, counting down.
CCGATTCTCTACGAGTCGCGCTCCCGTTCGCTGCGCATTTGCGGGGTGGTGACCACTCTGCGCCTGGAAAACCAGTTCTGGGACATTCTCAGCGAAATCGCCGAAGTCGACGGCATGACCACCAACCAGTTGATCGCCAAACTGTATGAAGAAGTGATGGACTACCGTGGCGAAGTGGTGAACTTCGCCTCGTTTTTGCGGGTGAGCTGTACCCGGTATTTGAGTCAGCGGCGCACAATCGCTCCGGAATTGTCGATGGTGAAGCGTTCAGTCAGGTAGGTTTGCGGCGTGCTTACTGGCCCTATCGCCAGCAGGCTGGCTCCTACAGTGGATTGCGTACAAACAGTCCAATGTGGGAGCCAGCCTGCTGGCGATGGGGCCTTTATAGGCGACAGAAATAGCAGGCTGGTCTTTACTCTGAAGCGCGCAACCTCTCAATCGCCAAGGAGAATCAGCATGTCCGGATGGTATGAAGTGAGCAAAAACAGCAGCGGTCAGTTCAGGTTTGTGCTGAAGGCGGCGAACGCCGAAACCATTCTGACCAGCGAGCTGTACACCACCCGCGCCGCGGCCGACAAAGGCATCGCGTCAGTCCAGGCCAACAGCCCTCAGGATGAGCGCTACGAGAAGAAAACCACCAAGGATGGCCATCCCTATTTCAATCTCAAGGCCGGTAACCACGAGATTATCGGCAGCAGCGAATCCTATGCCTCCGACGCCGCGATGGAGAAAGGCATCGCCAGCGTCAAGGCCAACGGGCCGACCAAGGTGATCAAGGACAAGACCTTGCCGGTGCTTTGAATCCAACCCTGTACGAGCGAGCCTGCTCGCGATGAGACCATCGCATTCAACCGTGATGTTGACTGACAGACCGTCATCGCGAGCAGGCTCGCTCCCACATGTTCCGCGTTTTAACGCAAGGTTTTGATCAACCCTTGCAACTGAGCACGACCCGCTTCACCCAACGCAAACACCGGCAACCGCGGATCACCCACCTCCAGACCGGTTTCGCGCAAACCGGCCTTGATCGTCGCCGGCAAGCCGCCCTTGAGGATGAAGTCGAGCAATGGCAACTGGCGATAGAACAGCTCGCGCGCCTTGCCCAGATCATTGGCCAGTACCGCTTCATACAAGTCCAGGTTGAGCTGCGGGATCAGGTTCGGTGCCGCCGTGCACCAGCCTTTCGCGCCTGCCGCGAAGGCTTCGAGCGCCAGCGGGTTACAGCCGTTGTAGAACGGCACCCGACCTTCGCCCAAGCGTTGCAGTTGATGCATGCGCTGGATGTCGCCGGTGCTCTCCTTGACCATGGTCACGTTTTCGACGCCGTTGACGATGCGCAGAATCAAGTCCACCGACATGTCGGTGCCGCTGGTGGCCGGGTTGTTGTAGAGCATGATCGGCACGCCGATGCTGTCGCCGATGGCGCGGTAGTGGGCGAGGATCTCTGCCTCGCTGAGCTTCCAGTAGGAGGTCGGCAGCACCATCACCACATCGGCGCCATGGGCCTCGGCAAAACGTGCGCGGCGTACCGCTTTGGCAGTGGTCAAGTCCGATACGCTGACGATGGTCGGCACTCGTTTGGCAACGTGCTTGATGCTGAATTCGGCGACCTGATCCCACTCCGCATCGCTCAAGTAGGCACCTTCGCCGGTGCTGCCCAGTGGCGCGATGGAATGCACGCCGCCGTCGATCAAGCGGTCGATGGAACGCCCGAGCGCGTCAAGATCAACGCCTTCGCCGTTGGCGGTGAATGGGGTGATGGTGTAGCCGATGATGCCGTGAATGTTTGCGGTGGACATGGTGTCGCTCCGTTGTAAAAGGGCAGGGGTGTCAGTTCAGGCAATCAGCGTGTTGGCGCAGGTTCTGCCGGGCGTAGTAGTTGAAAGCAGCGGCATGGCGCTTGGGCCGGGCGATCCAGTCGTGGGCTTCGCGACCCAGTTCCGGAATGATCGGCTTGATGGTCCCGGCGCTCATTGCCAGCAATTGCAGTTTGGCGGCGCGTTCGATCAATTGTGCGATCACGCAGGCCTCCTCGATGGTGGTGCCGGTGGACAACTGGCCGTGGTGAGAAAGCAGAATCGCCCGTTTGTCGCCGAGTGCGCCGGCAATCAGATCACCTTCTTCGTTGCCTACCGGCACGCCGGGCCAACCTTCGAGGAACGCGCAGTCGTCGTAGAGCGGGCAGAGGTCCATGTGGGAAATCTGCAGCGGCACTTCCAGCATCGATAACGCGGCGATATGGGTCGGATGGGTGTGAATGATGCAGTTCACATCCGGTCGTGCGCGGTATACCCAACTGTGGAACCGATTGGCCGGATTCGGCATGCCGTGGCCTTCGAGCACTTCCAGGTCTTCGTTGACCAGCAGCAGGTTGCCCGCGGTGATTTCGTCGAAACCCAGGCCCAGTTGTTGAGTGTAGTAAGTGCCAGGCTGTGGGCCGCGGGCGGTGATTTGCCCGGCCAGACCCGAGTCGTGGCCATTCTCGAACAGAATGCGGCAGGTCAGGGCCAGCTTTTGCCGGTCGGTCCACGTATTATCCGCCAACGTGTTTTGCATCTGGTTGAGCGCTTGCTTGACCAGTTGATCTTTGGGCAGTGCTAATGTCTTGGCCATATCGGTGTCCTCTTTGGCTGAGTCATGCAGATGACACGAAAGATGCTATATGACACATTGTGTCATGAGCAAGGACAATTCGTCACCTTCTTGATGGATTAATCGCTCCACATGTCTATCCGTTTGAAATTATTGAGAAAAAAACTTGGCGTAACCCTTGAGGAATTGGCGGAAAAATCCGGCATGACCAAGAGTTATCTGTCGAAGGTCGAACGCGGGTTGAACACGCCGTCGATTGCGGCTGCGTTGAAACTGGCCAAGGCGCTAAACGTGAAGGTCGAGGAGTTGTTCTCGGAGGACAAGGTCAGTGTCGACAGCTACAGCCTGGTGCGCAGCCACGAGCGGCAACCGTTGGGTTCCAGCGAGGACAACCCGGGCTATGCGGTGCTGGCCCATCAGGTCAGTGAACGCAGCCTGCTACCGTTCATCATTTACCCGCCGACCGAGTTCATCGACAAGGCCTTCAAGGAACACTTGGGCGAGGAGTTCCTATTCGTCCACGAAGGGCAGGTGGAAGTGGATTTCGTCAGCGAACGCGTGCTGCTCAATCGAGGCGATGCACTGCACTTCAACTCACAGAAACCGCACCGGATTCGCTCGGTGGGCGAGGTGCAGGCGCAGTTGCTGGTAGTGGTGCATTGCGCTGAAGACTGAGTGGGTCGGTTTTGGTGGCGAGGGAGCTTGCTCCCGCTGGGCTGCGAAGCGGCCCCCTGCATTTTTTAAAGAACATGCAGGGGCAGGATTACGACTGCTGCGCAGCCGAGCGGGAGCAAGCTCCCTCGCCACAGGTCAGGCGTTCGCCTCAGAGCTCAACGGGTACGGCCAACTTCGGGCTACCCAGCGTATGGGTCTTCGAATCAAAAAAACGCAACTCAATCCCCGTCCCCTCGAACACCTTCGCGTAATGCCGCTTCTGATGCTGGATGAACGCCTTGCTGCGCGGATAGATCGAGATCGCCAGCACCTGCGGTTTGGCCAGGCGCAAGGCATGGATGATGTGTTTGTCCTGCTCGCCCAGCGCGTGCCCGAAAATGCACAAACCATCGCCATGGCCGAGTAGCTGCTCGTAGCAGAACGACAGGTAATCGGAGCTGCGGATGGTCTTGAGTTTGTCCGCGCTCGGCCCTTCGTTGACGAACAGCGGTACGTCGTCGAGGGTCTTGATCGTGTTGTTGATGGCGAAATTGCCCAGCAACGTGCCCTCGGTCGACATCAACTTGCGCGCTGTGCCGTCCTGGTTACGCACCAGGTGCAGACCGCCGTGCAGGTACAGCAAGCGGGTTTTATCGGTGGCGGTGGTGCTGAGGTCGAAGGCGGGTTCGGCACCCTGGAACAGGTCGGTGATCGTCTCGGGCTGGTGTTGCACCGCCCAGTAGTTGAGCAGGTCGTAATTGGTGGTGAACACCGTGCGCCAGGTGCTCAGTTCCTGGTTGATCGTCGCCAGCGTCGATGCCTGGACCAACCGCCACGGAATGTGCGCGGCATGCACGGTGTTGATCAGCGCTTCCTTGATCGCGTAGTAACGATTGCGCGGCGCGGCGGAGCTGACGGCCAGGGCCTTGTTGACCCGGCTGGTGGTTTTCAGTGCGCTCAGCACCTGCTCGAAACTGCGGGTTTGCATCGCGTCGAACACACTCAGCTCGGATGGGCTCAGCGGTTTTTCTTCCACTGTGCGAGCGTTTTCAAACAGCGACTCATAGCCGAAATCATCCCACACCGCGCGGCTGGCACCGTTGCCCACCAGCAGGCCGCTGAACGCAGCGCTCGTGCGCAAGGCGTTCCAGTCTTCAAGTTGGGCATCGACATCCAGGAAATCGGTCATTGCGTTTTTTCGACTCACGGCAAAAGGGGCTGATGGGCGGCGACTTTATCATGCCGGGCGGGGAGATTTTTCGTCGCGCGCTGCATCCCCGGCACAGCCCGGACGAAGGACGTTATGCTGCGCCTTCGCCTGAGCCGACTTTGCCGAGTGCCCAATGCTGCAAAAAAGCCTGATCCGCCGCCTCGACCTGATCACCCTGCAACTGTTTGTCGCCGTACATGAAGAGGGCACGCTCACCCGTGCTGCCGCGCGCGAAGCGATTGCGGTGTCGGCGGCGAGCAAGCGCTTGATGGAGTTGGAGGAGGCGCTGGGCATCAGTCTGTTCGTGCGCCAGGCCAAGGGCATGACGCTGACGGCGGCCGGTGAAACCTTGCTGCATCATGCGCGGCAAATGCTGTTCAACGTCGAGAAAATGGGCCTGGAACTGGGTGAGCACAGCCACGGGGTGCGCGGTTATGTGCGGATGCTCGCCAACCTGTCGGCGATCATTCAGTTTCTGCCGGAAGACTTGCGGGATTTTTCCGAGCGGCACCCGCAGGTCAAGACCGATCTCGAAGAACGTCCCAGCGCCGGGGTGATTCAGGGGGTTCTGGATGGTGTGGCGGACCTCGGGATCTGTTCCATCGACAGCGACATCAAAGGCCTGCACAGCGTGTTGTACCGTCAGGACAAACTGGTGGTGGTGATGCTGCCCGAGCACACGTTGGCATCACGCGAATCGGTGCCGTTTGCGCAAACCCTGGATTCCGATTACGTCGGCCTGCATGCCGCCAGTTCGATCAACATGCGCACCCACGCCGCCGCGAGGCAGGCTGGCAAAGTCTTGCGCATCCGCATTCATGTACCGGGGTTCGATGCGGTGTGTCGCATGGTGCAAGCCAACATGGGCATCGGCATCCTGCCACAGCGAGCCTATGAATTGTTTGGTCGAGCGTTGGGGTTACACGCGGTGCCGTTGACGGATGAATGGTCGGATCGGGCGTTGATATTGGTGGTGCGCGACGAAGCGACATTGTCGCCGGTGAGCCGGATGTTGTTCGAACACTTGCGTGGTCAGGTCTGATAGTTCTGCGTTGAATTTACCGGCCCTTCGCGGGCAAGCCTCGATCCTACAGGTCTAGCGTAATCCATGTAGGAGCCAGGCTTGCCCGCGATGGCGGCCTTGAGATCGCGGAAAATTCAGAAGCGTTCGCATTTCGCGAACGCCCGTTGCCAACTGAAGGTTGGATTACAGATCCCGTCGTCCTCTAGCCTTGGCCCATATTCCAAGAACAAGAGGTACCCGCGATGACTGCCCCCTTGAGTGCAATCAAAGTGATCGAGATCGGCACGCTGATCGCCGCGCCGTTCGCCGCGCGCATGCTCGCCGAGTTCGGCGCCGAAGTGATCAAGATCGAAGCCATGGGCCAGGGTGATCCCTTGCGCAAATGGCGCAAGCTGCACGAAGGCACTTCGTTGTGGTGGTATCTGCAATCACGCAACAAGAAATCCCTGGCGCTGAACCTGAAATCCCCCGAAGGCATCGAACTGGTCAAGCAACTGGCGACCAGCGCCGACGTGCTGATCGAAAACCTGCGCCCCGGCGCGCTGGAAAAACTCGGTCTCGGTTGGGATGTGCTGCATGCCCTCAACCCGAACCTGACCCTGGTGCGGATCTCTGGCTACGGCCAGACCGGCCCGTACCGCGACCGTCCGGGTTTCGGCGCCATCGGCGAGGCCATGGGCGGCATTCGTTACACCACTGGCACCCCGGGTTCACCCCCGGCGCGCGTCGGCGTGAGCCTCGGCGATTCCCTGGCGTCGCTGCATGCGGTGATCGGCGCGCTGATGTCGTTGCTGCGAGTCAAGACCGGGCAGGGCGGCGGGCAAATCGTCGATGTGTCGCTGGCCGAAAGCGTGTTCAACGTCATGGAAAGCCTGGTGCCCGAGTACGACATGCTCGGCCACGTGCGTGAGCGCAGTGGCGGTGCCTTGCCCGGCATCGCGCCTTCCAACACCTACCTCACGGCCGATGGCGCCTATGTGGTGATCGCCGGCAACAGCGATCCCATCTACAAGCGCCTGATGCAAACCATCGGCCGCCACGATCTGGCCGACGCCCCCGAGTTTGCCCACAACGACGGACGTGCGGCCCAAAGCAATCTGCTCGACGCAGCGATCACTCACTGGACCAGCAGCCTGCCGATCGACGACGTTCTGGCCGCGCTGGAAGCCGCCGAAGTCCCGGCCGGGCGCATCTACTCAGTGGCCGATATTGTTGCCGATCCGCACTATCAGGCGCGGGACATGCTGCTCAACGCCGAACTGCCGGGTGGCGCCACGGTGAAGATGCCGGGCATCGTGCCGAAACTCTCGCAAACCCCTGGCGGCGTGAACTGGTCCGGCCCCGGTCTGGGTCAGCACACCGATGGCATCCTCGCGCAATTGGGCCTGACCGAAGCGGACATCAAACGCCTGAAAACTGAAGGAGTGGTGCAATGATCACTGATTATTCCGAGCGCCTCATCGTTCAGGAAGTGTCCCCGCGCGACGGCTTGCAGATCGAGCCGACCTGGGTTGAAACCATCGACAAAATTGCCCTGATCGATCAACTGTCGCTAGCCGGGTTCAGCCGTATCGAGGCCGGTTCGTTCGTGTCGCCCAAGGCCATTCCCGCATTGCGCGATGGTGAGCAGGTGTTCAAGGGCATCACTCGCCAACCGGAGGTGATCTACGTCGCGTTGATCCCCAACCTGAAGGGCGCGCAACGGGCACTGGCCTGCACTGCCGATGAACTGAACCTGGTGATGTCCGCCAGCCAGACTCATAACCTGGCGAACATGCGCATGCGCAGCGAAGACTCTTTGGCCGCGTTCGGCGAGATTGTGCACTTCGTGCAGGGCTCCAAGGTGCGACTCAACGCCAGCATCGCTACCACGTTCGGCTGCCCGTTCGAAGGCAAGATCGATGAAGACCGGGTGCTGCAAATCGTCGAGGCCTATCAGGAGCTCGGCATCCAGGGCATCACCCTGGCTGACACCACCGGTATGGCCAATCCGCGCCAGGTCGAGCGCTTGGTGCGCCGGGTGTTGCAGCAGGTATCGCCGGCGGATTTGACCCTGCATTTTCATAACACCCGAGGCCTTGGCCTGTGCAACGTGCTGGCCGCCTATGAGGCGGGTGCCCGACGTTTCGACGCGGCACTTGGCGGGCTCGGCGGCTGTCCGTTCGCGCCGGGTGCGTCGGGCAATATTTGCACCGAGGACCTGGTCAACCTGTGCGATGAAGTCGGGATTCCAACCGGTATCGATCTGCCGTTGTTGCTGAAGCTTTCCCGAGGATTGCCGGCACTGCTGGGCCATGAAGTGCCAGGCCAGCTGGCCAAGGCTGGACGCAATTGCGATTTGCATCCAGTCCCCTGATGACGCGTGACCTGTAAAAACCAACCAGACAACAAAAACAATCGGACACCCAAGGGAAGTCCGCCTGGAGAAAACAATGAGCCTTAATGCACTGGAGGCCGGCGCGAGCCCGGCCGTTACCCACGATGAAGAAAAAGCCCTGGTCAGCAAGGTCGCCTGGCGCCTGATGCCGCTGATCATGGTCTGCTATCTGTTCGCTTTTTTCGATCGCATCAACATCAGCTTCGCCAAGTTCCAGCTACAGGCCGATCTGAGCCTGAGCGATACCGCGTATGGCCTCGGCGCCGGGTTGTTCGTGGTCGGTTACGTGATTTTCGAAGTGCCGAGCAACATGATGTTGTACAAGGTCGGCGCCCGGCGCTGGATCGCCCGGATCATGATGTCATGGGGCCTGGCCACCGCATTGATGGTGTTCGTCAACAGTGAATGGCAGTTCTACGTCCTGCGATTCCTGATCGGTGCGATGGAGGCCGGATTTGCGCCGGGTGTGCTGTATTACCTGACGTTGTGGTTCCCCCAGCACTATCGTGGGCGCATCACGTCGATGTTGTTCCTGGCGTCGGCGTTTGCCGGTCTGGTCGGTGCACCGTTCTCCGGACTGGTGTTGCAACACCTGGATGGTTTTCTTGAAATGCGTGGCTGGCACTGGTTGTTCCTGCTCGGCGGAGTGCCATGCATTGGTCTCGGGTTGTTGGTACTGACCTTGCTCAAGGACCGCATCGAAGACGCCCATTGGCTGACACCGTCGGAAAAGACACTGCTGGCCAGTCGCATCGCTCACCATGAACCGCATAAGAGCGGCGGCTCGCTGCTCGCGGCGCTGCGGATTCCGGGCTTCCTGACCCTCGGCCTGATCTACTTCCTGATTCAAGTGGCGTCCTATGGCCTGAACTTCTGGGCGCCTCAACTGATCCGCAGCGCAGGGACCGAGAGCCCGGTGATGATTGGTCTGCTGACCGCGATACCGTACATCTGCGGTGCGATCAGCATGGTGGTGATTGGGCGTTTGTCTGATGCTTCAGGCGAGCGCCGCAAGTTTGTCGCGGGTCTGGTAGCGGTGGGCGCAGTCGGCTTCTTCTGTGCGGGAATCTTCGCCAACCACACGACTTTCCTGATCGTTGCGCTGGGCCTGCTCGGCGCCGGGATCATCGCTTCCATCCCAAGCTTCTGGACCCTGCCACCGAAATTGCTGGCCGGTGCGGGCGCGGGAGCTGCGGGCGGGATTGCGGTGATTAACACCCTGGGTCAGTTTGGCGGCATTGTCAGCCCGGTCATGGTTGGACGCATCAAAGACCTGACCGGCAGCACCACACCGGCGTTGTATGTGATTGGAGTTTGTGCGCTGATCGCCGTGGCGCTGCTGATGTGGGGCTGCCGCAGAAGCTGCGTACGCTCGACAAGATCTGACGATTCGCAGGCTACGGCAGCCCACAAGGACCACGCATCCCTGTGTGAGCTGCCGAAGGCTGCGATTCAGACTTCACCAACTTGAAGGTGGAAGTCAGCGCGTGTGAAAAACGCGTAGTACCTGAAGCCGACCTTGGCGAACCCGGTAGGGAATCAAATAAGGGCGATCAGGCACCACCCATTCTCTGGTACCGGGTAAACGTCCCTCACGACCTGTCGCTGGAAATCGGGCAAGGTGATCCACGCTGGCGATAATCGCCTGAACAAAATCTGCTGCTGCCTCAGGATTCTCGATAGCGATGTACGCTGCTTCGTCATCGAGATTCTTTAATGCCGTACGCAACCACTCAACGCGCATTGGCCGTCCACTTACCAGCGATAGCGTCCACTTCTTCTTGGGTCGCGAAGTCACCTTCATCGGCTTCTTTCAAAGCGTTCTGAATCTCCTCGATTTGCCACGCTTCACGGGCCAGGTATTCGCGCAAGGCGTCGACCGCCAAAAAGGATTTGCTGCGTCCCGTTGCTTTGGAAAGACTGGCGAGCGTATCGGCGATATCGTCTGGTACGCGCAGAGACATAACGGACATGATGGTCTCGATGTAGTGGTTTGTAATACAACATACTACACCGCCATCCTGTGGACGCTGCCATCCCGTTCGTCTGTCGAGATGTTTCGGTCGACAGGCAATGACCTGATATAGACTGGCGCCCATTCACCAGAAAGTTCAAAGGGACTTCCCATGACCCCCTCGTTGCTGATGGCTGTTCTCGCCTCGGGATTCATTTACGGCATCACTCCGGGGCCGGGCGTACTGGCTGTGTTTGGCATCGGCGCGGCGCATGGGCGACGGGCAGGGGCGGGGTTTCTTTGCGGGCATTTGCTGGGCGATGTGATCTGGTGCAGCACTGCGTTGGTGGCGATTGTCGGGGCGCGAGAAATCGGCAGCACCGCGTTTGACGTACTGGGCGTGCTCAGCGGTCTCTATCTGTTCTGGCTTGGCTGGCGTGCAGTACGAGTGCGCCGCCAAAGTGCCCAAGCGCCGCAAGGCCCGGCGCGTCAGCCGTTCTGGCATGGCATCCTGTTCGGCCTGACCAACCCCAAGGCCTACCCGGTAGCGGTAGCCACGTTCACGGCATTGTTGTCGAGCCGCGCCGAGTTGCTGACCTGGTCGATGTTGCCCTGGCTGATTTTCCTGAGTTTCGTCGGCGGTCTTGTCGCTTACGCTATCCTCATCGGCATCGTCGGGGCGCAGCGGGTACGCACGTTGTATCAACGGCATGAATTGGCGATCACCCGATTGTGCGGGGTGATGTTCATCGGTTTTGCCATCAACGCCTTGGCTCATGCGCTGCCGGGGCTGGTGGCGAACAAGGCTTGACGCTGATCGCCGGGATGCATCAGTCGCACACGTACGGGATGGTTTTTATATTGTTGCATTGTTCGGACACGCGCTCGGCACCATGACCTCCAGAAATTCCGCTCCGATGGCGAGCTACATCGACCTCCTGCTGGACGCCGTTTGCGCGGTCGACAAACAGGGTCGCTTCGTTTTTGTCAGTGCCGCCTGCGAGCGCATTTTCGGCTATAGCCCTGACGAACTGATCGGCCAGTCGATGATCGATCTGGTGCACCCGGCCGATCGCCAGCGAACCCTGGACGCTGCACGCGAAATCATGGGCGGCGAGCCCAAGCTCAATTTCGAAAACCGCTACCTGCGCAAGGACGGCCAGGTGGTGCACATTCTTTGGTCGGCGCGTTGGTCGGAGGTCGATCAGTTGCGCATCGCCGTGGCCCGCGACATTACCGAGCGCAAGCAGGCCGAGTCCCGGCAAGCGGCGCTGTACGCGATTTCGGAAGCGGCCCATGCGGCGGAAGACCTGCTGGCGTTGTTCAAACGCATCCACCTGATCATTGGTGAATGGTTGCCAGCGCTGAACTTTTCCGTGGCGTTGTATGACGAGCATTGCGCGCAGTTGAATTTCCCGTATCACGTCGACGATCACGAACCCCAACCCGAACAGCCCGGCACAATGACCGGGCGTCTGTGCGCCGAGGTCATTCGCAGCGGCATGCCGATCCTGCTGACCCCAGGCCAGGATAATCCACCCGAAGGGTTCGAATTACTGGTGACCGGGCAGAATTCGCCGTGCTGGCTGGGTGTGCCGCTGAACTCGCAAAACGGCACCATCGGCGCACTGATCGTCAAAAGCATCCCCGGTGGCGAGCGCTATACCGAGCAGGATAAAGAGCTGTTGCAGTACGTCTGCGCCCAGGTCGCGACGGCGATCGAGCGCAAACAATTGCACGCACGCCTGCAACGCATGGCCCAATATGATCAATTGACCCAACTGCCTAACCGCGAATTGCTGCGTGACCGGTTAAAGCTGTCAATAGAAGCGGCCCGCGCAGATTGCGGACGCATGGCGCTGCTGTATGTCGACCTCGACCGATTCAAGCAGGTCAACGACACCCACGGCCATGCGGTGGGCGACATGCTCCTGCAAACCGTGGCCAATCGACTCAAGGGCTGCGTGCGCGAAACCGATACCGTGGCGCGCATTGGCGGTGACGAATTCGTGGTGTTGCTGCACAGCATCCACGCCTCAGGCGATGCCGACTGCGTGGCCGGGAAAATCCGTCAGGTGCTGGCCGCGCCGTTGCGTCTGGACGGCCACAGCCTGAGCATCCAGCCAAGCATCGGGGTGGCGCAATACCCAGAACATGGTACGGAAGAAAAGCAGTTGTTCCGGCATGCCGACGAAGCGATGTACACCGCCAAGCGTGAACATCACCTGCGGCTCGTCTGAAAAAATCTCACCGTTCGTCGTGGCGATTCCAGATTTTCTAAACCTTTTGCATCGCGAAAATTCAGATTCTATGCGGGCTACAGCTCGCCGCGATCATTACCAAGAGGTAGAGAATCATGCCTAACTCAAGAAACTCGAACTCGGGAAACTTCTCCAACGATCGAACGAAGGCGTCTGAAGCCGGTCGCAAAGGTGGGAAAACTACCACCACGACTGTCGACAAAGAGCCTAAACCCGACATGGGTCGTAAGCCCGCACAGAAATCCAAGTAATGGATGTTGGTAGTTTTGATTGAGAAGCGGGAGCGAAAGCTCCCGTTTGAATTTTAAGAGGAGGGCGCGACCATGAACCGGATGGCCACCCGATTACGCAACAGCGGTTTTGCCGTGTTACTGGGCCTGTGTGCCACTGGCGCCTTCGCCCAGACACCCACCGAATTCATCAACGATACCTCGGCCAAAGGCGTGGCAGAAATCGAAGCCAGCCGCCTGGCGCACCAGAAATCCGAATCCAAAGAGGTCAAGGATTACACCATCGTCGTGATCAACGACCGCACCACCGCCAATCAGCACCTGGCGAAGATCGCCAAACAATTGGATCTGCCTGTGGCTCCCCGTGAAGAAGTGGTGGAGAAGGCCAAGGCCCTGATGCCGCAAGTGATGGATGGCGAAACGTTCGATGAGGCCTACGCGGCGAGCCAGGTGAAGACCACTCAAGAAGCCATCGAGCAGCTTGAGCAAACGGCGCAAACCACCGACGTGCCACAAATAAAGGCATTCGCCGAAGAAACCCTGCCCAAACTGCAGAACCATCTGCAAATGGCCAGGGCGCTGCAAGCCAGCCGCTAGTTTTTGGTATTGTGCAGGCGACATCGGTCGCCTGCGCATTTCAGCAGTCCTTCAAACCAGACTTGCCCTTTTCTTCGACAACCGTGCCTTCCAGTTCAATGGTCTGCCCCTCGCCGAGGCTGCGATAGCGCTTTCTCAGCGCCTCCAGTTCCTTGAGGTCCAGTGCTTCGAGCCCGAGCATCGCGTTCTGCGCTTCCTTCGTCACCCGCAGCAACTCGTCGACCTTCAGATGCAAAATGTCGGTGTCACGGTTCTGCGTGTTCTGGATCAGGAACACCATCAGGAACGTAATGATGGTGGTCGAGGTATTGATGACCAGTTGCCAGGTGTCGTTGTAACCAAAAAACGGACCGCTCACCGCCCACAAAAAAATCAGAATGATCGCTCCCAGGAACGTGGTGGGGCTACCAGCCCACAGGGCGAGTTTCTGCGCGATTTTTGCGAATTTCATGGCCGTGTTTCCTTATTAAGGATGAACCTGAAATTCAGACATCGGGGGGCAGATGAAAATTCGGCCGGGGTTGACGTACAACTGGAAAAGCCTAGTTCTGCATCCACTGGCAGCGCGCATCGCGGTATCGTAGCTAACCGGTTGTCGACTCTGATCATGACAACGCACCGACAGGAGAACGCAATGAGTTGGTCCGCCAAACAATACGTCGCTTTTGAAGATGAACGCACCCGTCCGGCCCGTGACCTGCTGGCGGCGATTCCCGCCGGGGACGTGCGTTCGGCCATCGATATCGGCTGCGGCCCGGGCAACTCGACCGAGTTGCTGGTGGAGCGCTTCGCCGGTGCCACAGTGCGAGGGCTGGACAGTTCGGCCGACATGATCGAGGCCGCACGCAAGCGCCTGCCCAACGTGCGGTTTGATGTTGCCGACATCGACACCTGGAACGACAACGGCCCGTTCGATGTGATCTTCGCCAACGCGGTGCTGCAGTGGGTGCCTGATCACGCCACATTGCTGCCTTCGCTGGTGAATAAACTTGCACCCGGTGGCAGCCTGGCAATCCAGATGCCGGACAATATCAATGAGCACTCCCACCGCTTGATGCGCGAAGTGGCTGCTGATGGGCCATGGGCAGGCAAATTGGCGAACGCCGCCGGCCAGCGAACCGACATTGAAAGTGCAAGCGGTTACTACTCGATACTGAAAGCCTGCTGCACCCGCGTCGATGTGTGGCGCACCACCTACCATCATCCACTCGCAGGGGGCGCCTCGGGCGTCGTCGAGTGGTTCAAGGGCAGCGGTTTGCGGCCGTTTCTCGAGCCGCTGAATGAGGCCGAGCGGGCGCAATACCTCAAGCAATATCAGACAGCTATCGAAAAGGCCTACCCGGCGTTGAGCGACGGATCGGTGCTGTTGCCGTTTCCACGGTTGTTCATGGTGGCGACGCGCTGAAGCGAAATAGGGACAGATAAGTCATCTGTCCCTATTTTTGACCGCTGAGAAAATCACTGCGGTTTGCTTTTCCTTGAGCGCCTGGCGCTCAAGTATTCAAAAACAAATGAAGCAAAGCCGAACAACCCGATCATTGAAATGATCATGATCCCCAACTCTGAACTTTCCATGCTGATCTCGATGCGAAGGGTGAGCCCAGAGGATAAGACATCCATTTACGGTCTCAACGCCTTGCTACGCCTTCTTTACTGGCGCACGCCGATCCTTACGCAAAATATACGGGCGGCTTTCAGCGCTGCACGCAACCAACATCATCATCGGTGCTTGAATCGATCTTCGTAGGAGCCGGTCGGCACAATACCTGTGGGAGCTGGCTTGCCAGCGATGGCGATCGTGAAGATGCTATCGCCAGCGAGCCGGCTCCTACACAGGGCCATTATGCAATCAGGAGGGTTCTGCATCCATTCGACGGGCAATGACATCCAACACATCGCAGCCATCGCGCAAAGGTATGCAGCACAACAATGCGAAATCGCTGAGGATGACCGAGTCAGTGCTGATTTCACCGCGCATCGCGAGGTTTTCGAGAACCTGTGTCACAGCACCGATTCGATAACGGGCGCTGCTGAGCAGGGAATGCAAGGGTTGGGTGGTGTTGACGTAAAACGTGGGGAGGTCGTCGGCGTTGCTGGTTAAAGCCATGAACTCTTTCATGAGTATTGCTCCACTGAGTTGAGGTCTACCAGCCAATCGTCGCCAAACGAATGGGTGGCAACTGTACGCAGGTTGGCGAACCGGAGTGGAAGCCGGCAGATCCGAGGATCTCCCACGCACAGCTGCCATAAAACGACAACTCTACAGATGCAAAAACGCCTGCAAACAAGCCAGAGCGCTTTTGCATTCCACTTCAGGTCGCCAAACCCGACACGCCATTTGGGCGTGCCCGGACTATAGGTCTCATGACAAAGACACAGCAATGCGCAAGTGTACGGACATTTCCCAGACTATTGTAGGACGTTGCTTTATCTGCGAACCGGACGGCCAAGCGCCTGCTCAAAGCACGATTTCAGCAACTCCCGCCCATAAAAAAACCGGCCACTGGGGCCGGTCGATACATCGCTGAAAACAAGCTCAGCCCTGCTGCAACACCTTGAGCGCTGCCGACGCCAGAAAGCCCGAACGGCTTTTCTCTTCCGGGTGGTGCAGCACATATTCATCAATCCGGTTGAGCAGGTAGCCAGGAAGCGTGATGTTCAGCTTCTGGGCCTTGCCCAGGTATTTGGTCACGTCGATGTCCACCAGCGCCCAAGCACACCCTGCGTATTTCGGATCGGCTGCATGCAAGGTCACCTTGTTGGCGGGCGGAATGGGTGAACCGTCTTCGGCCAGAATCTCGAAATGACCTTCGATGGCTTCGCGTGCCATTGCCATCGCGTCATCCAGATCTTCCCCGGCGGAAAAACACCCCGGAATGTCAGGGACTTCAACGCCCCACGCGTGTTCATCGTTGCCCATTGAAATGGCAATTGGGTAAAGCATGTTCAGTGTCCTCCGAGGACTAGGCGCCTACCATTCGATCAAAGCAGCGCCTGTTGCAAAATACTGATGGCCGTTTTCTTGAGCAGATCTTTCTTCGGGTGAGGAACCGTCACCAACCCCGGCTTGGTCGGGTGCTTGAAGTGATGATGACTGCCCCTGATCCGTACCAGATACCAGCCGTCCGCAACGAGTTGGCCTATCAAGAATCGACTATTCACAACACCTCCTTGTGGTGTGCTTGTGGTTACTATACCTACTGAATTTTTGTAATCAACACTATAACCACCAAATCGTCCTGGTTTGGCGGTGTGCTGTGATAAAAGTCGAGTCTAGGAGGACGTGGCGGGAAGGGGATTATGCAACGCTGGATTTAAATGTTTTGTGTATTGCGAGGTTTTTCTACGAGTACGCTCGCAGGAAAACCAGAGATAAAAAAACCGGCCATTTGGACCGGTTTTGAGCGCTGCATCCCCTGTCACGCAACACCTGCAAGCAGACTTTCATAAGGGATTCGCAACCCGTCATGAAGGCGCTTGATCATCGACAGGCTCAGTTTACGCTTGCGATTCAGCACTTCCGACACGCGTCCGCTCGTACCGATGAAGGGTTCCAGATCACGAGGCGTCAGGCCTTGCTGATCCATGCGAAATTTTATCGCCTCAATTGGATCGGAAGGCGGCATCGGGTAATGCTCGTCTTCGTACTTTTCGATGAGCAGCGCAAGAATTTCCAGCTCATCGCCATCGGACGAGCCTACTTCCGCGCCCCATAGCTGCTCAACGCGGGCAAATGCCGCGGTCAGGTCCTCTTGGCTGCGAATGGGTTTAATGTTCATCATACGGTCTCCGCATTGATCTGATCGTACTGGGCGTGGGTGCCAACGAATCGTATGAAACCGAGTTGACGCTGGTAATCAATTGCCATGATCACCCGGTACTTATTTCCGCCGATGTTGAATACAACCCTGCCACCTTTGAGGATGCTTGCTGTCCTCAGCTCCGCTTTGACTTCTTGCGGCGTGCTGTAAACGGCCTTTTCCATGTGCCGATACCATTCAACCAGTGGTGTTTCGGAGTCAGCATAAGCTGAGCTGCTTTCCCAGAACTCGCGCAATGTCCCTTTCGCAATCACACGCACTGCATTTCCTCCCATTTTGGGAGATGGTAGTCGTCGCTTTAAAGAGATGCAATCTCTGATTTCCGGACCAAATCCGTTTAGAAGACAAAAAAAACGTTAACAAAACTTAGATCTTGCGCAAAAACGCTAATTTTCCGTCTATGGAAAATCGAACCAAATCGCGCCCACAAAAAAACCGGTCACAAAGGACCGGTTTTTTCCGTCTCTACATCCCCCGTCAAAACCCTCTCAACGTGAGACCAAAAATTCGATTGGAGCGGGTGAAGGGAATCGAACCCTCGTTATCAGCTTGGGAAGCTGGAGTAATGCCATTATACGACACCCGCTCAGAGCGGTGACTTTGTACCAGATGTGCGTGTGGAAATGAAGTTTTTCTTTGCGCGATACGGCTTTAGCGCAGGTGAAACACTACAAGGACCTGAGACGGTCATTCGCGGGCAAGCCTCGTTCCTGCGGAACCGGGCTTGCTCGCGATGACGCTGTTTCAGATGGCCAATGCATGGTGGTCCTGGACGTAGTGGTAACGCGGTCGGCTTTCGTGCTGCGCCGGCTTCAGGAACCCCATCAGTGCGTTGCGGCTGTCTCGGCAGGCGGCTTTGTGTTCCATGTCGAGAAAATGGCCGGTGGCCTCAAGGGTGGTGAAGGTGGCGTGTTGCACGTGGTTGGCGAACAACCGGGCGCCATCGGCGGCGGTGTATTCGTCCCATTCGCCGTTCATGAACAGCACCGGCACATTGATTTTCTCTGCCGCTTTGAAAAAGCACTGGCGGTCGCTGTGCAACAGATCGCTGATGTGGAAATGCATCTGCCCGTACTCGTGATCGGCCAGGCTGCTGACGTGCCTGTAGTTGAAGCGCTTGAACAACGTCGGCAGGTGTTTGCCGATGGTGCTGTTGACCAGGTTGCCGACCCGGTCGCCATCACGGCTGCCGAGGTAGTCCACACCGCGCTCGAGATAGTCGAGCATGTGCGCGTTGATCTCCGGCGAGAACGAGCTGATCACGGCTTTTTCGATGCGCCGTGGCCGTTGGGCGAGGGCGACGAGGGTCGCGGCGCCACCCCAGGAAAACGACAGCACGTGTTCGGCGGCGAAGTGGTCGATCAGCTCCAGGAGGATCTGCCCTTCGACTTCCTTGGTCAGCAATTTCTCATGCAGGTTGTGGGCTTTTGACTTGCCCGCGTAGGGCTGGTCGTAGCAGACCACATTGAATTGCGGATGGAGGTTTTTCACGGTTTGTGCAAACGACGCAGTCGTGGCCATCGAGCCGTTGACCAAGATAATGGTCTTCTCTGCGGCGTCTGCGCGATAGAACTCCGTGTAAACCCGATACTGACCCTGTATATCCAGCACAGCGATTTCTGGCCTCATGTCATAAGACTCCTGGCAAGCGGGTATGCGCGCAAAAGAGATTGCACGAGCTTTGTGACAGGTAGGCATATGCCTTGGAATTTGGAGGCCCATGTCGATCCAGTGCAGTCCGGTCGACGGGTATTGTTATTGGCGGGCAGTCTGCCGGGTGAGGCCGGAACCCAAGGGTCCCTACCGGCAAAAAGTTTCTTAGAAGTATGTTGTGACTCGTCGGTCACAATTCGGGCCGACGTCCTGATTCAAGCAGGGGTCACATCATTGCGCAAGTGCTTTGGTAAATTGTTCGACAACTTCTGCTGAGTGGTAGGCTGCTTAGATCGATTGGATCTCTTCGGCGCTTAAAGCGCGGTATTCGCCCGGTTTTAGCGAGGTGTCGAGTGCCAGCGGGCCCATGCGTTCGCGGTGCAGGCGCAGCACTTTGTTGTTGAAGTGGCCGAACATACGCTTGACCTGGTGATAGCGGCCTTCGACGATGCTCAAGCGTGCGCACTTTGGTGCGAGCAGCTCCAGTTCGGCGGGTTGGGTGGTGAGGTTTTCGAAGGCGAAGTACAGGCCTTCGTGGAATTTGATTGCGTATTCGGGGCCGATGTCCTGTTCGGTTTCAACGAAATAGACCTTCGGCAGTTTGGTCTGCGGTTGGGTCAGGCGTCGTGACCAGCTGCCGTCGTTGGTGATCAGCATCAGGCCGGTGGTGTTGAAGTCCAGGCGCCCGGCAATGTGCAGCTCGTCTTTGTCCGGCTCGTGGATCAGGTCGAGAACGGTCGGGTGTTGCGAGTCGCGGGTGGCGCTGACGCAACCGGCAGGCTTGTGCAGCATGAAGTGACGCAACGGTTTACCGGCTTGCAGTACGTCATTGTCGACTTCAACGCGGCTGAATTCACGGACCTCACTGTGTGGATCGCTGACGACTTTTCCGTCGATCCGCACGCGTTTTTCCACCAGCAACAGGCGCACTTGCTTACGGTTGAAGCACGACAGGTTGCTGAGGAAACGGTCGACGCGCATGTTTGAAAGTCGGCAAGAAAAGGGCCGCGCATCTTACTCGATCGGTCGAGCCGCTGCTTGCAACTGCAACTGCAACTGCGCCTCGACTTCGGCGCAGCGCGGGCACAGGCATGAAGCGTTGCGCAGTTCGGCCGGCAGTGCCTGGAGCACCGCCGGGTCGATACTGACGCCATAACACCAACACGCCCGATCGGCAGTTCGCGGATCGGCCAGGGTGCAGTCGTTGGGGGCGCCGCAAGCGGGGCACAGATCAGGCTGGTTCATAACGGGAGTGAGGCTTTTCCACGCAGGTTCGATTGCGGCCACTTTGTTTGGCCCGATACATCGCATGATCGGCCCGCGACAGCAGGGTGTGCAAGGTGTCGTTGGCTTGCAGGGTAGTCAGGCCGATGCTGACTGTCAGATGCAGCACGTTGCCGTTGTAGGCATAACGTTGCTGTTCCACGTGCCGGCGAATTTTCTCGGCGATTTTCAGACCCGTCTCAGCGTCGGTGTCCTTGAGCATCACGATGAATTCTTCACCGCCCCAGCGGCAGACAATGTCGGAATGCCGCAGACAGCTTTCCAGATCCCGCGCAAAGCCGATCAGCACCTGATCGCCGGCAAGGTGGCCGTAGGTGTCGTTCAGTGCCTTGAAGTGGTCCAGATCCAGCAGCAACGTCGTCAGCGGCTTCGGTTCGCGCTGAGCTTCGTGCATCGCTTGTGCAGCCAGCAGATCGAAGCCTCGGCGATTGGGCAACTCGGTCAGGCTGTCGAGGGTGGCCTGGGCCTGGATTCGGCTCTGATAGCGCTTGATCACCCGGTTGAGCAGGGTCAGCACGCTCAGGGTGACCACCAGGCAAATCAGCAGGTTGAGGTACAGCGAGCGACGGATGTCACTGAGGTCACCGTCTTCGAGTTTGTCGACGAACAGATACCAGTTCAGCTCCGGGATGAACCGCACGTTGAGGAAATGGCCCTGGCCCTGGCCGGAATATTCGTAGCTGCCGCTGTGGGGCTTGGGCAACTGGCTGACCAGGTTTTTCATGCTTTCAAGTTCGCCCAGAGGCTGCCCGGCCTGGGCGCCTTGCGGACCCCCTTCGGCACCGGTGAGTACCAGCCGCCCAAAGGTGTCGACGAAGTACACACTGCGCTGGTAATGCTGTTGGTACTTGTCGATCAGTTTTATCACGGCATCGACCGTGAGCCCGACACCGGCGGCACCGATGAAACGGTTGTTGTAGTCGTAGACTTTGTAGTTGATGAAGACGGTCAGGTTGTCCTTGTTGGCGAGGTCCGGGTCGACGTTGATCTCGTAGGGATCCTTCATGTCACGCACCCGAAAATACCAGGCATCTCGCGGTTCGGTGGCCTTGACCTGCTTGAGCACTCCTTTGGCGTGGTAGTAAGTCAGGCTGGTGTTGGAGACGAAAAACGCGGTGTAGGCGCCGTAGTGGGTCATGACCTCGTTGAGATAACGGGTCATTTGATCGGTGTCTTTTTCACCGTTGACCACCCAGTCGCGCATGAAGGTGTCACGGGACATCATCGAGGAAATAAGGATCGGTCTGACAAGGTCTTTCTGGATTTCCGAGTACACCGTATCGGAAGTCAGCGGCAGTTCGGTGTTGACGATGTTGTCGCGGATTGATGCCCGCGAGGCGTAGTAACTGAGGAATGACGTGGCCAGGAAACCTGCGCCCAGCAACCCGATCAGCGTGAGTATCAACCAGCGTTGAGAATACAGCGGCGAGCGGAGCGGCATGGCAATTCCATTGTCAGTAATCCGATGGCAGACATTCTAAGGGCTGTCGCCGAAAATAACTGCTCCATGTACGCCGCGAATGGTCGTTCCCACACAGTTGGAGGGTTTGATCGTTCCCACGCTCCGCGTCCCTTCGCCCCGGTGACGCGGAGCGTCACAGGAGCGTTCCCACGCAGAGCGTGGGAACGATCAGTCAGGCGAGGGTTTTCAGGTAGGCACGCCAGCCGCCCAGGTGGCTGATATTCACCGCCCCTTCCAGTCCATACGATTCGCAGATAAACCCGCTCTCCCAGCGACCATCCGCCAGTTGCACCTTGCCCAATCCCAGCGGCGCGGGAATCCCGATCAGGAATGAGCCAAGTTCACTGCTCGGCAATTCCCACACTTCGACGGCGATGGCCACGCCACCTTCCTTGACGCGGACCATGCCCGGACGAAACGGCGGGCCACCGGCCAGGGCGTAGAGTTGATAGTCGGGTGAGCTGGTCGTCGTTTCCACCCATCGAGCGCCGCGCTGCTTGAGCTGCCAGTTCAGCGCCAGCCCGTCCAGGTGTGCGCCGCAGACCACCAGCCGCGCACGATCATTGCGCGCCACGGATGTCGGAGCAGGGGCAGACAAACCCTGCTGGCGCTGCAAACCAGCGGCCACGCTCAACAGGTATTGATCGGTAAACGCCCGACCAAACAGCGTCACACCCCAAGGCAAACCGTTGCCCATGAAAGCGCTGGGCACGGCCACAGCGGCGTAGTCCAACAGGTTCATGAAATTGGTGTAGTAGCCCAGTTCGGAATTACGCTGGACTGGTTCGGCGGCGAGTCCTGCCAGTGTGACCGGGCGGCCGATGGTTGGCGTGATCACGCAGTCGAGATTTTCCAGCGCCTTGTCGCACAGGGCTTTCAACGCTTGCAGATGGTATTGGGCGCGGAAGGTTTGCACGCCACTGACAGCCGGGGCCTTGGCCAGCACGGCGCGGATCACCGGCAACACGGCCTCGGGATTTTGCGCCATCAACTCGCCGGCCACGCTGTAGCGCTCAGCCACCCAGGGGCCTTCATACAACAGGCGCGCGGCTTCAAGGAAGGGCGACAGGTCGAGCTCAACGGCTTCACCGCCCAATGCCTTGAGCTGATCGATGGCCTCGGCGAACAGCACCGGCCCCTCGGTGCAGCCGAAGAACTCCAGGTCTTGCGCCCGCGGCACACCAAAGCGGAACGGACGCACGACACCAAACGCCGAGCCGTCATTCCACAGCGGGTTGCTGCGGCTGTACTCATCCCTTGGGTCTAGTCGGGCGGTCAATGCCAGCAACTGACTGGCTTCGCGGGCGGTCGCGGTAAACGTGGTCACGCAGTCCAGCGTACGACAGGCCGGCACTACCCCGGCGGTGGAGATCAGGCCCTTGGTGGCTTTCATCCCGACCAGATTGTTCAGCGCTGCCGGGACGCGTCCGGAGCCTGCGGTGTCGGTGCCCAAGGCAAAACTCGCGACACCGAGCGCTACTGCCAACGAAGAACCGGCACTGGAACCGCCCGACGGATATTCCGGCAACACGCTGTTCGGGCACGCGCCATAGGGCGAACGACTGCCGTTGAGGCCGGTAGCGAACTGGTCGAGATTGGTCTTGCCCAGCGGCACCGCGCCCAGCGCCAGCAGTTGTTCGACGATAGTGGCCGAACGTTGCGGTACGTAGGCAAAGGCCGGGCAAGCCGCCGTGGTCGGAACGCCCGCCAGATCAATATTGTCTTTGATCGCGAACGGCACGCCGTACAGCGGCAGGCTGTCGATTTCTCGACCGTCGAGCGCGGCTAGATAGGGTTCCAGTTCTTCGACACTCAGCAAGTGGATGAACAGGTGGTAGTCCGGGTTCAGCGCTGCGGCTTTGTCCCGCAGGCTCAGCAGCAATTGCCGAGGTGTGGTGCTGCCGTCGCGGTAGGCGTTGCGCAGGGCGTCGAGTTGCAGATTGATGTTCATGGTGTGCGTCCTTTTCAAAATGGGTTCAGTCGAGTGCCAGCACCACGACGCGCTGTCCGGCGCGCACCGCCGAACCCGGTTGCACGCGGATCTCGCGCACCACGCCGGCCATCGGGGCGAGCAGGGGGATTTCCATCTTCATCGACTCCAGAATCACCAGCACATCGCCGGCTGCGACACGGCTGCCGGTTTCCACCTGAACCTGCCAGAGGTTGCCCGCGATGTGGCTGTCGACGCTCAGTTGGCCATCGTCCAGCGGTGCGTCTTCGATCACTTGCGGGGCCAGTTCCTCGCTATCGAAATGCGCCTGGCCGCTGGCGATCCAGCGCTCGCGTTCGGCATTGAAGGCGGCTTGTTGCTGGTCGCGAAAAGCATTGATGGTCTCGGCTTCCTGTGCCAGAAACGCCTGGTAATCCGCCAGGTTCAGCTGGCTGTGCTCGATGTTCAGATCGAAACGCCCGAGAGGGAAATCCCGGCGAATGCGCAGCAGTTCATCGGAGCTGACCGGGTAGAAACGGATCTGGTCGAAGAAGCGCAGCAGCCACGGTTTGCCGTCGAACGCGGCGACCTCGCGGTAGCGGTTCCACATCTGCAACGTGCGCCCGACGAACTGATAACCACCGGGGCCTTCCATGCCGTAAACGCACATGTAGGCGCCGCCGATACCCACCGAGTTCTCGGCGGTCCAGGTACGGGCCGGGTTGTACTTGGTGGTGACCAGGCGATGGCGCGGATCGAGCGGGGTGGCGACCGGTGCGCCGAGGTAAACGTCGCCCAGGCCCATCACCAGATAGCTGGCGTCGAACACCGTGCGTTGCACTTCATCGAGGTTCGGCAGGTCATTGATACGGCGGATGAACTCCAGATTGCTCGGGCACCACGGCGCGTCCTTGCGCACGGTGGTCATGTACTTCTCGATCGCCAACTGGCACGCCGGATCGTCCCAGGACAGCGGCAGATGGACGATGCGCGACGGCACTTGCAGGTCCTTGGCGGCGCACACCGCGTCCCATTCACCGGCGACGATGCCGAGCAGGTCGGACAGCGGCAGTTGTTCGGGTTGATAGTGGATTTGCAGGGAACGGATGCCGGGTGTCAGGTCGATCACACCGTGCAAGTCTTGGCTTTCCAGCGCCTGCATCAAGGCGTGGGCGCGGAAACGCAGGACGAGGTCGAGTTCGGGGGCGCCGATCTCAAGCAGCAAATGCGTGTCGCCCGACAAACGCGCGACCAGTCGGGTATCGTCCTGGCCAAGATCCAACACCACTGGCGACACAAGACCCTGTGGGAGCACTTGGCCTGTGGCGAGCGAGCAAGCTCCCTCGCCACAAAGGCTTTGTGTTGCCAATTGACGGGCGGTCTTGAGGTCGACGGGTAGAAACTGCACCTTGTCCCCAGCCTTCAATTGCCCCAACTGCCAAAGATCGGCCTCGATCACCGTCACCGGGCAAACAAACCCACCGAGGCTCGGGCCATCCGGGCCGAGGATCACCGGCATGTCCCCGGTGAAATCCACCGCACCGATGGCGTAGGGATTGTCGTGAATGTTCGACGGGTGCAGACCCGCCTCGCCACCGTCGGCCCGCACCCATTGCGGCTTCGGCCCGATCAGGCGCACGCCGGTGCGGCTGGAATTGAAATGCACTTCCCACTGCGTAGCGAAGAAGGTCTCGATGTAGTTCTCGGTGAAATATTCCGGGGCTCCGTGGGGGCCGTAGATCACACGGATCTGTCGCACGGCTGGCAACGCGGTGACGAGTTCCTCAGTCAGTTGGTGACCGACGCTGAGGTCGCTCAGCGCCGGAACATGCAACACGTCACCGGCCCGCAGGGCACGACCGCCATGGCCGCCGAACTGGCCGAGGGTGAAGGTGCTTTTGCTGCCCAGATAATCCGGCACTTGCAGGCCGCCGCGCAGGCACAGGTAGCTGCGGGCACCGGCGCCGGCGATGGTGCCGAGACTCAAAGTCGCCCCTGCGGGGATCAGCAACGCCGTGTTCATCGGCACGCTTTCACCGTTCAACGTCAATGGAATCACAGCCCCGGTCACGGCGATCACGGCTGCGCAGTTGAAGCGCAGCAACGGCCCGCTCATGGTGATTTCCAGTGCCGCTGCGCCTTCGTCGTTGCCCAGCAAGCGGTTGCCCAGACGCAATGCACGACTGTCCATCGGTCCCGACGGCGGTACGCCGACAGCCCAGTAGCCGAGGCGGCCGGGATAGTCCTGGACACTGGTCTGGGTGCCGGCGCTGATGACTTCGAAAGTGTTGGCCTGATAAACCAGGCCTTCCAGGCAACGGGTCCATGGCTGGCCGCTGGCGAAGGGGGTATCGAGCAGAATCTGCCGCAGATAATCGCGGTTGGTCTCCACGCCATACAGTTGGCTTTCGCCGAGGGCTTGATGCAAATCGGCACGGGCTTCTTCGCGAGTCGGCGCCCAACTGATGACCTTGGCGATCATCGGGTCGAAGTAGGGCGGGATCTCGCACCCGGCCTCGACCCACGTGTCGATGCGCAGTTGTATGCCGTTGGCCGAAGGGAAATCCACCGCAGTGAGCAAGCCCGGGCTCGGCTGGAAATCCCGTCCCGGATCTTCCGCATACAGCCGCGCCTGGATCGCGTGACCCTCAGGTTTCAAGCCGTGCATCAGCTCGCTCAACGGCGGTAAATCACCGGCCGCCAGTTGCACCATCCAGCGCACCAGATCGACGCCCCACACCTGTTCAGTGACGCCGTGCTCTACCTGCAAGCGAGTATTCACTTCCAGGAAATAGAAGCGTTGGGCGTCGCTGTCGAAGACGAATTCCACGGTGCCGGCGCTGCGGTAACTCACTGCTTTGGCCAGTTTGATCGCGGCGGCACAGAGTTCATCGGCCA
Source organism: Pseudomonas sp. Sample_10 (assembly GCF_004321495.1). Taxonomy (NCBI): domain Bacteria; kingdom Pseudomonadati; phylum Pseudomonadota; class Gammaproteobacteria; order Pseudomonadales; family Pseudomonadaceae; genus Pseudomonas; species Pseudomonas sp. Sample_10. Next base: position 42,313 of record NZ_RCOE01000003.1, on the reverse strand, counting down.
TGCCGTCCGGCAGGTTCGGTGCCGGGGTTTCTTCGAGGACTTTCTGGTTGCGCCGCTGTACCGAGCAGTCACGTACACCGAGGGCGATCACTTCACCACAACCATCGCCGAACACTTGCACTTCCAAGTGGCGGGCACGCTGGATGTACTTCTCGATGAACACACCGGCATCGCTGAAATTGTTCTGCCCCAGGCGTTTGACCGCTTCGAAGGACTCGCTCAACTCGGCTGCACTGCGGCACACCCGCATGCCGATGCCGCCACCGCCGGCGGTGCTTTTGAGCATCACCGGGTAGCCGACCTGTTCACCGGCGAGCAGGGCGGCGTCGAGGTTGTCGAGCAGTTCGGTGCCTTCGAGCATCGGCACGCCGTGTTGTCTGGCCAGTGCACGGGCGGTGTGCTTGAGGCCGAACACCCGCAGTTGCTCTGGCGTCGGGCCGATGAAGGCGATGTCGGCGGCTGCGCAGGCTTCGGCGAACGCAGCGTTTTCCGACAGAAAGCCATAGCCGGGATGGATCGCCGTGGCGCCCGTGGATTTGGCGATGGCGAGGATTTTGTCGACCGCCAGATACGTGCCGGCGGCGGCACCTTCGCCGAGGCTGTGGGCCTCATTGGCTTGCAGGATGTGCAGGCTGGCTGCATCGGCTTCGGAGTAAACGGCAACGCCCTGGACGTGCAGTTCGCGCAGGGTACGCAGGATGCGACAGGCAATGGCGCCACGGTTGGCGATCAGGACTTTTTCGAACATGGCATAACCCCTGAAGGGGATGCGGGCCGTCCCGCAGTTTTTCGATAAGCGCCGAGGTCGTCCCCAGCGGCAGAATCAATTCTCTTCAGACCAGCACCGACTCCTGTGGGAGCTGGCTTGCCAGCGATAGCGATGGGTCAGTCGCCATCAATGTGCAGTGTGTTGGCCTCATCGCGGGCAAGCCCGCTCCCACAGTGTTAGCGGTGGTCTGGAGATTTCAGGCACTGCCCGGAACGGGCCTGGCACAGGGCAAACAACCAACGGCGCAACCGCGAAAATTTCAGTTCCATACCAGCAGCTCCGCAGGGGTCGGGTTGTAGGCGTTGCACGGGTTGTTCAGTTGCGGGCAGTTGGAGATCAGCACGATCACGTCCATCTCGGCACGCAGATCGACGTATTTGCCTGGTGCGGAAATCCCGTCTTCGAAGGTCAGCCCGCCGTCGGCGGTGACCGGTACATTCATGAAGAAATTGATGTTCGGCCCGATGTCGCCCTTGCCCAGTCGTCCGTCGTGGACGCAAGCGCGCAGGTAGTTGTCGCGGCAGCTGTGCATGTAGCGTTTTTCCAGGGCGTAACGCACGGTGTTGCTCTCTTGTGCACACGCGCCGCCGAGGGTGTCATGACGCCCGCAGGTGTCGGCGACGATGGTCAGCATCGGCTTGCCGAGGTTGGAGTACAGCACGCTGCCGGTACTCAGGTACACGCTGTTCTGCCGGCGCAGGGTGCGCTGTACGTCGTAGCGTTCCCTGGGGTTGGCAACGCTGTAGAACAGAGTATCGACCGCCTGGTTGCCTTCGAGGTCGAGAATGCGCAAGGTCTGGCCGGCCTTGACCTCCATCAGCCAGGGTTCACCGGCGGGGATGGTGGCGCGGTAGATCGCGTTTTCCGGCTGCTTTTCAGTGTTGATGAGAGCGAGTGACATGGCAGCGATCCTCAGGCAAACAAACGGTCGGTGTTGATGAAGCCGCGCTCGTTTTCCGGGCGCGAGGTGCGGCAGTGTTCGGCGACGCTGGGATCGGCGTTCATCCAGCTCAGCTTCAGTGGTTTCGGTGCGTACTCGGGCGAAGGGTCCATCGGATGTTGCAGCGCGGTGAGCACCACCAGCGTGTCCATCGGTGCGTACAACTCGATGTAATCGCCGGCCCTGGAATTGCCCTCGACAAAGTGGAAGCGCCCGCCGTCATCGACGTTGACGCGACTGAACAGGTTGAGGGTCATCAGCAAGTCCGACAGGCCCAGACCCCATTTGCCCAGTTCCACCAACAGGTTGTCGGTGCCGTTGCGGAAGAAGCCGTTGCGCAGTTCCTGGTAGCGCCCGGCGCCGTATTTTTCCGCGACTTCTTCAGCACAGAGAACGCCGCCGAGACTGTCGCTCCAGCCGCAGGTGTCGGCGGTGATGGCGGCCAGCACGCGGCCCATGTCCGAATACAGGCAATGACCGGCGGTGAGCTTGGCGGTGTGCTGGCATTTGAGGCTGTCGGGCAGATTCAGGCGCTCGGTTTTTTCGTTGGCGTTGAGCAGCGTCAGGCTGACGTTGGCGCCGCCGCGAAGGTCGGTCAGGCGCAGCAGTTGGCCGCGCTTCAGGACAAAGGAGCGATGACCTCCACCGGGGAGCATTTCTTCGGCGAAGGGCGGGAACAGTTGGGTCGAATCAGTCATGTGGAAGTCCTCTCAAGCGGTTCGAAGCGCGCTTGCCAGTTGCACCGGCAAGGCATCGACGGCGGCACGGGTGGTGCGGCGGTCAGTGTTCAAAGGGATGTCGTAGGTGATGCGGGCGCCATAAGCGCCTGGGGCATGCGGATCGAGGCGGACCTTGTCGAAGACCAGCAAGCGGGTGCCGAGGCTGAAGCCTTCGCTCAGGTCGTGGGTGACCATGAATACGGTCAGTTGCGTCTCGCGCCACAGCTCCAGCAGCAAGGCGTGCATGTCTTTGCGGATGCCCGGATCGAGTGCGCCGAAGGGTTCGTCGAGCAGCAACACCCGGGGCTTCATGATCAGCGCTTGGGCGATGGCCAGGCGTTGCTGCATGCCACCGGAGAGCTGCGCCGGGTACTTGTCCAGCGAGTGCCCGAGACCAACTTTGTGCAACAGCACGGCGGCTTGCTCGCGGGCAGCCTTTTTGGCGCTGCCGAACAAACGCCCCAGCAAGGGCGAGCGGGGCAGTTCGAGGCCTAGGGCAACGTTGTCCAGCACGTTCAAGTGTGGGAACACCGAGTAGCGCTGGAACACCACGCCACGGCTGGCATCCGGCTCACCGGCCAAGGCCTGGCCATCCAGCAGGATTTCGCCGCGACTGGCTTTTTCCTGGCCGAGCAGCAAGCGCAGGAACGTCGATTTACCGCAACCGGACGCGCCGACCAACGTGCAGAACTCACCCTCACTGACGCTCAGGTTCAGGCCTTCGAGCACCACCTGATCGGCGTATTGCTGCCAGACATTTTTAACCGTGATGAAGCTCATGCGCGCGCTCCTTCGTACCAGGGGAAAGCGCGTTGGGTCAGGCGTTTCAGAGCCCAGTCCATCAGCCAGGCGAGCAGGGTGATCCACACCACGTAGGGCAGGATCACGTCCATTGCCAGGTAGCGGCGCACCAGGAAAATCCGGTAGCCCAGACCGTCGGTCGAAGCGATGGCTTCGGCCGCAATCAGGAACAGCCACGCCGAACCGAGCATCAAGCGCAACGAGATCAGCAGCCGTGGCAGCAATTGCGGCAGTACCACCCGCAGCATCAAGGTCCAGGTCGAAGCGCCGAGGGTCTGGGCCTTGATCAGCAGTTCCACGGGGATTTCCCGGGCGCGTTGTTCCAGGTCCCGGGCCAGTGCCGGGGTGATGCCGATCACGATCAGCATCACTTTCGACAACTCGCCCAAGCCGAAAACGATGAACAGGATCGGCAGGATCGCCAGCGGTGGCACCATCGACAACACCGTCAGCAATGGCGACAACGGCGCCCCGAACAGCGGCAGGGTGCCCGCCGCGATGCCCAGGCACAGCGCGGCCACGGCGCTGATGCCCAGGCCGATGGCCAGGCGACGCAGGCTGGAGGCGGTGTCTTGCCACAGCAGGTAGTCGCCGGTGCGGCTGTCAGCGGCGAAGGCCAGGCGTTTTACCGCATCGGTCATTTGCACGGCGCTGGGCAGCAGCTTGTCATTGGGGTTGTCCGCCAGTCGCTCGGCCGACCCCATGAAGTAGGCGAACAGCACCAGGGCGAATGGCAGGATCACCAGCAACAGGCGACTCGGGCGATCCGGGTGACGATTGATCAGGCGCATGGCCAAGTCCTCTTTTTACAACTTGGCGTCAGCGGCCATCTGCACGTAGCTGGGGTCGAAACGCAGCTTGAGGTTGCCCTTGTCGCCGCTGGTCACGCCATTGGCGAAGGCCATGCCGACCGCGCTGGTGTCCTTGGCGCCTTCACCCAGCAAGCCGTGCTGGAAGGAGAACTCGGCGACCTTGCGCATGGTTTCCGGCAGTTGCTTGCTGGTGCTGAAGGCCAGGGCTTCTTGCGGGGTGGCGAACAATTTGGTGGTGTCCAGTTGCGCCTGGAAACCCGCAAGGTCGGTGCCCGAAGCCTTGGCCATGTGCTCAAGGGCAGCCTTGCCGGCGGCGTTTTTCGCGTTCATCAGCTCGACCACTTCGAACCAGGCGCCGGTCAGGGCTTTGCCCAAGGCCGGGTTGTCTTTGAGGGTGGTGCTGTTGACCACCATCATGTCCATGATTTCCCCGGGGATCTGACTGGAGTTGAAGACTTCGGTCACCGCAGGTTTGGCCTTGATGTCCGAGAGCATCGGGTTCCAGGTGGTGACGGCGTTGACCTGATCGGTGTTGAAGGCCGCCGAGATATCGGCGTCCGAGGTGTTGACCACTTTCAGGTCTTTCTCGGTGAGATCCACCGAATCCAGGGCCCGGGCCAGCAGGTAGTGGGACACCGAGAGCTCGACCAGATTGACGTCCATGCCCTTGAGGTCGGCGACTTTCTTGCCTTCGCCTTTAAGCACGATGCCGTCGTTGCCGTTGGAGAAATCGCTGACGATCAGCGCGGTGCTGTCGACGCCGCCAGCGGCCGGAATGGTCAGCGCATCCATGTTGGTCATGGTGCAGCCGTCGAACTGGCCGGCGGTGTACTGGTTGATGGATTCGACGTAGTCGTTGAGCTGCACCACATCGATCTTGATGCCGTACTTCTTCGCCCATTTATCGACGATGCCTTGGCTGCCGGCGTATTCCCAGGGCATCCAGCCGGCATAAATCGTCCAGCAAACGCTGAAGTGGTCTTTCTGGGCGGCCTGGGATTGGCTGCTGAGCAACGCTGCAAACGCGGCGGCGAGCAAGGCGGGGAAACGTAGTCGGGACATTTCGGAATCTCCAGTTGATAAGGGCGGGCAGGAGTCAACGCGGCACCGCGAACGGTGGCTTGTCTCCCGGGCTTTTGTCCCGCCGTGTAACCTCAACTGGAGGTCGCCAACTCTCGGACCAGTCACTCGCACTTGCGAGCCGGAACCCTAGTCAGCCATTTGCAAATTGTGGTGCCGCGAACCTGTGATGACTCCTGCACGCGATTGCTAAAGCGAGACCCGTGCCAAGTCCGTAGAAGGCCTCTAGCGTGGGGGCGTGCAACATCTACGGTGAGTGCGCGAGGGGCGGGCTGCTTTGAGATGGTGCGTCGATGCACTGAGATGTGGCGCGGGCGGCCGCTGATCCGAAGGTCACTGCAATCCGGCACTCGGTGAGGGAATTTCAGTCAAAACAGGAGTCAGTCGGGCCTGCTCCGATTGTGGGTCTTTCAGGAGGCCGCCATGTTTCGTCGACTGTTGCTCGGTGCATTTTTGGGGCTCGGGTTGACCGGTTGTTATTACTACACCGGCTCCTACGACGTGTACTCCTCGCCTTATTACTACCCTGGTTATTCACCTTATTCCTACTATTACGGCCCACGCTATTACTACGGCGGTCCGCGCTTCTATGGTGGCTACCGCTATTACTACTGGGGCGGGCACGGGCCTCGGCATTACGGCGGTGGATATCGCCATGGTCACTACTAATCAGCCCGTGAATGGATGAAAAACCTTTCATCGGGCAGATGTTTCAACTTGTTGCTGGGACGCACCGGATTCGGAATTCGATGTCTGATCTTTCGACAGTCGCCGAATCATTGACTGTCGCCCGCCAGCGTCGCTGGTGCGGCTCACTCGCGGTCCAGGAGGCCGCTATGCTCTGTCTAAAAATGCTGCGTCGAGTGCTTTTGATTGCTGTGTCGGGCTTATCCCTGGGTGCATGCGTGCCTTATTCCGATGGAGGCGTCAGCTACTACAGTTCCGAGGTGTATACCTCGCCAGCGCCGGGCTACTACGCCGGGGGCGATCGTTACTATTCCAATGGCGGTTATTACTCGCCACCCGCCCGTTACTACGCGCCTCCTGCGCGATATTACAAACCAACGCCGCGCTATTACTCGCAGCCGCGGATCTACCAACCCGCACCGCGCTACTACCAGACGGCGCCGCGCCACTATCAGTCGCGCCCCGACTACCGGGCGCATCAGAGTCATGGCTGGGATGGCCGCAACCGTGGTGGTTGGGATGGACGTGACCGTGGTGGCTGGGACAGCAATAATCGGGGCCATGGCGGGCGTAACGACAACTATCGCGGTCGAGGTGACCATAACGGGCGCGGTGATCGGGACGGCCGGGGCAATCACCGCTGATCATTGCGTCTAATGAGAAAATCTGTGGGAGCAAGTTCGCTCCCACAGTTCGTTCAGAACTGGGAAAGATCCGCCAACGGATGCCGCCCCTCCCAAGCCTTGTGGAAGTGCGCTTCCACCACCGTTTCAGGCACGTTATTGATGTCCGGCCAGTGCCAGTGCGGTTTCTGGTCCTTGTCGATCAACCGCGCGCGTACGCCTTCGCTGAACTCCGGATGCCGGCAGCAGTTGAGGCTTAGCGTGTATTCCATCTGAAAGACTTCGGCCAGTGACAGATGTCGGGCGCGGGCGATCTGTTCCCAGACCAGGTGAGCGGTCAGAGGTGAGCCTTCGCTCATGGTCCGGGCGGCGCGACTGAGCAACGGATCGGCGTCATCACGCAATGGGCTGACCGCCTTCCATGCGCAGCGCACATCACTGACATCCAATAATTCATCGATGCGCTGGCGCCGCGGCAGCCACTGAGGCTCGGGCATTTGCGCAACGGCTTCCTGCTGCAAGGCCTTGAGCAGACTGTTTAGTTGCATCGGCGTCTGTTCCTGCCAGTTCAATTGCAGCAGACCTTCGATCAAATCTGCCTGCTGTTCATCGAGCAGGAAGCGATCGGCCAGGTCCAGATCAATCGCATCGCGCGCGTTCATGTGGGCACCGGTCAGGCCGAGAAACAATCCGAGCTTGCCCGGCAGGCGCGACAGGAACCAACTGGCGCCTACGTCGGGGTACAGGCCGATGGTGATTTCAGGCATGGCCAGTCGACTGCTCGGCGTGACAATACGAATGCTCGCGCCCTGCAGCAGGCCCATGCCGCCGCCGAGCACATAACCATGGCCCCAACAGATCAACGGTTTTGGATAGGTGTGCAGGCTGAAGTCCAGGCGATATTCCGCTGAGAAGAAGTTCGCGGCCAGAGGCGGCACTTCGCCCGGATGGGCCCGGCAGGCATCTACCAGGCTGCGTACCTCGCCGCCGGCGCAAAAGGCTTTGGCACCGTTGCCACGCAGCAGCACGCAAACGATTTGTGGCTCTTTGGCCCAGGCATCCAGTCGGTCGCGCAAGGCGTTGATCATGGGCAAGGACAGTGCGTTCAGCGACTTTTCGGCATCCAGTGTCGCAACGCCGATGCGGGCGCCGTCGGTGCCGGTGAGTTCTTCGAAGTGCAGATTCATCGTGACCTCGATCGGGAATTTGAGGGTTAAGTATGATCGCTGTGTAGGAAAGTGCCGGATCTGTGTCAGATCAATTGACAAGCGAGGTGTGCTTTCCTAGGGTTCGCCCCATTGTTTTTGCCGGATGTAACCATGACTGCTGACGACCGTATCAAACTCGAACCGAGCTGGAAGGAGGCCTTGCGTGCCGAATTCGACCAGCCCTACATGACGGAGTTGCGAAACTTTCTGCAACAGGAGCGGGCGGCCGGCAAGGAGATCTATCCACCGGGTCCGATGATTTTCAACGCACTCAATTCCACGCCGCTGGACAAGGTCAAAGTCGTGATTCTCGGCCAGGACCCGTACCACGGCCCGGGCCAGGCCCATGGTTTGTGTTTCTCGGTGCAACCGGGCGTACCGGCGCCGCCCTCGCTGGTGAACATCTACAAAGAGTTGAAGCGTGACCTGAACATCGACATCCCCAACCACGGTTATCTACAGAGTTGGGCCGAGCAGGGCGTACTGATGCTCAACACCACCATGACTGTCGAGCGCGCCAACGCCAATGCGCACAAGGACAAGGGCTGGCAGTTTTTCACCGATCGGATCATCGAAGTGGTCAGCCAGCAGCAGCCGCACCTGGTGTTCATGCTGTGGGGCGCTCATGCGCAGAGCAAACAGAAGCTGATCGACGCCACCAAACATCTGGTGTTGACCTCGGTGCACCCGTCTCCGCTGTCGGCCTATCGCGGGTTTCTTGGTTGCGGGCACTTCAGCCGAACCAACAAGTTTCTCGAGCAGAATGGCGAGACGCCGATCGAGTGGCGGTTACCGCCAATTTGATGATTGCCCCATGGGCCCTTGTGGCGAGGGAGCAAGCTCCCTCGCCACAGGTCCATCAGTCTGAATCCGGGTTTCGGTTCCAATACTTGAACAACGGCTCCGCCAGAAACAACACAAACAACAACCGCATCACCTGCATCGCCGTCACCAGCGGCACCGACAATTGCAGGGTCTCCGCCGTCAGGCTCATTTCGGCAATCCCGCCCGGCATCATGCCCAACGTCAGCGAACGCAGATCCAGGTGGGTCAGCGCACTCAAGCCCAGTGCCGCTGCCGTGGCGATCAACATGGTCAGCACCGTGCCGATCAAGGTCCGGCCCATGAATGAAGGCGCGCGACGGAAAAACTGCCGGTTGAAGTGACAGCCCAGACCGCTGCCGATCAACCATTGGCCGATCTGGCTGCCGCCGTTGGGCAAGCCGATGTGCAAATCCCAACCGATACTCACCGCCGCACTGACCAGCAACGGTCCGAACAGCCACGGATTGGGTTGACGCAGGCGCTCCCAAATCCAGGCGGCCAACGCTCCTGCGGGAAACAGAATCGCCAGCCAGCGCCAATCGATGCTGCCAGCGTGGGAAATCGGCGCACCGTCGCCCATCAGGTATTTGAACGCTGCCGGGACACACAGTACGACGACCAGCACGCGCAAGCTTTGTCCCGCCGCAACACGGCTGAGCACTGCGCCGTTGCGGGCGCCGAGGTTGACCATCTCCCCGGAGCCGCCCGGCATGCTGGAGAAAAATGCGGTGGCGCGATCTTCACCGGTACGCCGCATCAACCAGACACCGACCACGGCCGACAGGCTGGTCACCAACGCACCAAAGAAAATCAAACCGAAATGACTCAGTACCTGTTCCATCACCACCGGGGTGAAGTGCAGGCCAATACCGATGCCGACGATCCACTGGCCGCACTTGCGTCCGCCAGGGATTTCGGCCAGTTGCCACGGCGTCAGGCAGCGCACGAGGATGATCGCCAGCAACGAGCCGACCATCCACGGCAAAGGCCAGCCGACCTGACTGGCGAGATAACCGCCCAGCAGGCCGACCAGCGGGGTTCCCCACCAAAGCTTGAAGGGGGACCGATCAGACATCGGCGATAGCGCGTTGCGCAACGGAGCGCTTGCGCCAGATGCGTACAATCGGCACCAGCAACATGACCACGATCAACCCCCAGACACCGACGGTGATACCGCTCGACCAGAGAATATCCAGCGAACCGTTGGAAATCGACAAAGCCCGACGAAGATTCTGCTCCATCAAACCACCGAGGATGAAACCCAGCAAAACCGGCGATAACGGGAAGTCCAGCTTGCGCAGGATGTAACCGAAAATACCGATGCCGATCATCAGGAACAGATCGAAGGTCGTGGCGTGTACGGCGTACACGCCAATGGCGGTGATGATGGCGATCATCGGCACCAGCGCCCAGTTCGGTACGGCAAGGATTTTGGTGAAGATGCGAATCATCGGGATGTTCAGGATTACCAGCATGATGTTGGCGATGAACAAAGAAGCAATCAGCCCCCAGACGATGTCCGGTTGCTGCTGAAACAGCAGCGGGCCGGGCGTGATGTTGTACAGCGATAGCGCGCCAATCATAACTGCCGTGGTGCCCGAGCCGGGAACGCCAAGCGTCAGCATCGGCACCAGAGCACCGCAAGCCTCTGCGCCAATGGCGGTTTCCGGTGCAGCCAGGCCACGCTTGTCGCCTTGACCGAATTTTCCGCCGGGGCCTGCGATGCGTTTCTCGGTCATGTAGGCCACGGCGCTGGCCAGCGTCGCACCAGCCCCCGGCAGCACGCCCATGATGAAGCCGAGCACCCCGCAACGCATGTTCACCCAGAACACCGAAGCGGCTTCCTTGAAGTTGAACAGCATCCGGCCGGTCGCCTGGAAGGCTTCCTGGCCACGGTGGGTTTTTTCCAGCAGCAACAGGATTTCGCTGATGGAGAACAGACCCAGCACCAGCACCACGAATTGAATGCCGTCGGTGAGGTGGATGTTGTCGCCGGTGAACCGGTACACACCGCTGTTGGCATCAATGCCGACGGTCGACAGGAACAGGCCGATCAGCGCCGCGATAAACGTCTTGAGCGGCCGATCACCCGCCATGCCGCCAAGGCAGACAATCGCAAACACCATCAGCACGAAGTATTCCGCGGGGCCGAAGGCGATCGCCCACTTCGCCAGCATCGGCGCGAACACCACCATCCCGCAGGTGGCGATGAAGGCGCCGATGAACGAACTCCATGCCGATAGAGACAAGGCCACTCCGGCCAGACCCTGGCGGGCCATCGGATAGCCATCGAGGGTGGTCATGACGGTCGAGGCTTCGCCCGGAATGTTCAACAGGATCGAACTGATCCGACCGCCATATTCGCAACCCAGGTAAACCGCCGCCAGAAGGATCAGTGCCGACTCTGGTGGCAGACCCAATGCAAACGCGATCGGGATCAGTAGCGCCACCCCGTTGATCGGACCCAGGCCGGGAAGCAGACCGACAACGGTGCCAATCAATGTGCCGCTCAGTGCAGTCACCAGGTTGTAAGGGGTTAGCGCGACACCGAAGCCGTGACTCAAATAACCAAGCGTATCCATATCAGTTCTCCAGAACGTCGAGCAGGCCCAGTGGCAGTGGCACGTCCATGACTTTGTCGAACAGCAGGTACAGGCCGACGCTCATCAAGCTGATGATGACTGCTCCCGGCAACCAGCGTCCGCCGTACAGGCGGGCCAGCGGAATCCCAACCAGCATGCTGCTGAGGATGAAGCCCAACGGTTCGAACAGCCCGGCGAAAACCAGCAGCAACAGCACGCAGACAGCAATCTTGGTCAAGGTCTCGCGATCCATCGGCGGATCTTCATCGGTGTGCTTGATTGGCGAGGGGCGATACACCATGTAAACCAGCGCCAGGCCCATCAGCCCGAGCATCAACAGCGGAAAGGCCCGCGGGCCGATCGGCTCGTAGGAAAAAGGTGCCTGATAAGGTAGGGCCATCGCCACCAGGCTCAGGCAGACCAGCAACAGCACCGAAGCAAAAATGCGTTGTAAGAGCATGAGGAACTCCTGTGCCGCGATTCCGCCAAACGGAGTCGCGGCCACTAGACAGAGGCGATCACTGGATCAGGCCGAACTCTTTGGCCAGCACTTTGTAGTCCGCAACTTGCTTCTTCACGTAGGTGTCCAGTTCCGGGCCGGTCATGGCGAACGGGAACAGCTCACGCTGATCGCGCAGCTTGGCGAACTCGGGTGAAGCGAGCAGTTTGTCGAAGGAGTCCTTCCACCAGGCGTAGTCTTCGTCGCTGACTTTCGGCCCCAGGTAGAAACCACGAACCACTGGCCAGACGATGTCGTAGCCTTGTTCGCGAGCGGTAGGAATGTCCTTCATTTCCGGCTCGTCCAGGCGCTTGTCGGAGAACACCGCCAGCAGGCGCATGTCGCCGCTCTGGATGTGCGGCATGGAGTCGGAGATGTCGGTGCTGCCGACCTGGATGTGACCACCGAGCAGGGCGGTGGCGATTTCTCCGCCGCCTTCGAGGGCGACGTAACGCAGGTCACGCGGGTTGATCCCGGCGGCTTTGGCGATCAGCGCGGTTTGCATCCAGTCCTGGCTGCCCACGGTGCCGCCGGAACCGATCACCACTTTGCTCGGATCTTTTTTTAGAGCCTGCACCAGATCGTCGAGCGTCTTGTAGGGCGAATCGCTTTTCACCGCGATGGCACCGTAGCTGGTGCCGACAGCGGCGAGCCAGCGCACATTGGTTTCATCGAAACGCCCGAACTTGCCTTGTGCCAGGTTCAATAGCGAACCACTGGACCATGCCACCAGCGTGCCGGCATCGGCCGGGCGTTGGGCGACCACCGCGTTGTAAGCAACCGCGCCGACACCGCCGGGCATGTAGGTCACACGCATGGGCTTGGTCAGCAATTTTTCATTGACCAGCGCGCTCTGTGCCAGTTTGCAGGTCAGGTCGAAACCACCACCCGGGGAGGCCGGAGCGATGCATTCCGGACGTTTGGGTTCGGCCATCAGTTGACCGGCGAACAGCATGCAGCTGGCGGCGAGGGCGAGACGGCGCATTGATCGATTCATTTTTGTCTCCACAGGAGTTTTTGTTTTTGGGGATGATTCAGGTGCGGCAGTTACGCGCCGTGCAGCCGGGTTCGACGCTGGCGAAGGTATACGATGGGGAGTGAGCGATGGGGCGGGGCGTGCAAGCCTGATGTTGGTTCGACAACATGATTGGGTACCTCGGTTATTGTTCTTATTGTCGAAAACGCATCGAGGCGTTTTTCGGGAGCTACATTTCAAAGCACGATTGGATGGCAGGCAGACGAAACCATCCGTCGCCCGACTCTAACGGCCCAACCTTTCGCTAACCTTTCAGAAGACTTTCACGGTTGTTCAGGCTTCACAGCGACGGATGCCGCTGTAAACTCCGCGCCAAAGAATGGTGTCGACCATCCCTGAATGAGGAAAAGATCCATGCGTGTTCTGCTCGTCGAAGACCATCTGCAGCTCGCCGAAAGTGTCGCCCAGGCGCTCAAGAGCACCGGTTTGACCGTGGATGTGCTGCACGACGGCGTGGCGGCCGATCTGGCGTTGGGCAGCGAGGAATACGCCATGGCGATCCTCGATGTCGGATTGCCGCGCATGGACGGCTTCGAAGTCCTCGCACGCTTGCGCGCAAGGGGCAAGAATCTGCCGGTGTTGATGCTGACGGCGCGCAGCGACGTGAAGGATCGGGTGCATGGCCTCAACCTTGGCGCCGATGATTACCTGGCCAAACCGTTCGAGTTGACCGAGCTCGAAGCGCGGGTCAAGGCCCTGCTGCGCCGCAGTGTGCTGGGTGGTGAACGCCTGCAACGCTGCGGCGTGCTGGCCTACGATCTGGAGACCCGGCGCTTCACGCTCGCCGAGGAGCTGCTGACCCTGACCTCGCGCGAGCAAGCTGTGCTTGAGGCACTGATCGCCCGTCCGGGGCGGGTGATGAGCAAGGAGCAACTGGCCTCCCAGGTGTTCGGCCTCGACGAAGAGGCCAGCCCCGACGCCATCGAAATCTATGTGCACCGTTTGCGCAAAAAACTCGACGGCCAACCGGTTGCCATCGTGACCTTCCGCGGCCTCGGCTATTTGCTGGAAAGCCGCGATGCATAAACCCAGCAGTCTGCGCTGGCGGTTGCTGTGGAATCTGGCATTGCTGCTGGTGGTATTGATGCTGGCCAGTGGTTTGAGCGCGTACTGGAACGGTCGCGAGGCCGCCGATACCGCCTATGACCGAACGCTGCTGGCCTCAGCGCGGACCATCGCTGCGGGTCTCTCCGAGCGCGATGGCTCTCTGAGTCTCGACGTGCCCTACGTGGCCCTCGACACCTTCGCCTACGACAGTGCCGGGCGGATTTTCTATTTGGTCAACGATATCCATCAAAACCTGATTTCCGGCTACGAAAACCTTCCGGCTCCTCCGCCCGGAACCCCGCGCACCGATGATTACCCGGCGCTGGCGCGGTTCTATAACGCGACGTATAGGGGGCAGAACGTGCGGGTCGTCAGCCTGCTCAAGGCTGTCAGCGAACCTAACATGAACGGCATGGCGGAAATCCGCGTGGCGGAAACCGATGAAGCGCGGGTAAGCATGGCTCGCAGCCTGGCGGCAGACACTTTGCTGCGTCTGGGCATGTTGGCCGTCGGGGCGCTGATGATCGTCTGGTTCGCGGTGAGCGCCGCACTACGTCCGCTGGAGCGCTTGCGCACGGCGGTCGAGGAGCGTCAGCCCGATGATCTGCGGCCGTTGCCGCTGGTTGAAGTGCAACACGAATTGTGGCCGTTGGTGCGTGCGCTCAATCACTTTACCGAACGTCTGCGTGGACAATTCGAGCGACAGGCGCAATTCATTGCCGATGCCGCCCATGAGCTGCGCACCCCGTTGGCGGCGCTCAAGGCGCGGCTTGAGCTGGGCTTGCGTTCGGACAAGCCACAAACCTGGCGCAGCACACTGGAAACCGCGGCGCAGGGCACAGATCGCCTGACTCATCTGGCTAACCAACTGCTCTCGCTGGCGCGGGTCGAAAACGGTGCCCGGGCGATTGCCGAGGGCGGCGCGCAATTGCTCGATCTCAGTCAATTGGCGCGAGAGCTTGGCATGGCCATGGCGCCGCTGGCCCACAAACGCGGCGTAGCGCTGGCGCTGGAGGCGGACGAGCCGGTCTGGTTGCGTGGGGAGCCGACCCTGCTTAACGAGTTGTTGAGCAATCTGGTGGACAACGCACTGGCCCACACGCCGCCGGGCGGCAACGTTATTTTGAGAGTCTCGGCACCAGCGGTACTGGAAGTCGAGGACGATGGCCCCGGAATACCTCTGGCTGAGCGCGAGCGAGTATTCGAACGTTTTTATCGACGCAACCAGCAAGTGGCCGGATCAGGTTTGGGACTGGCGATTGTCGGCGAGATCTGTCGCGCACACCTGGCGCAGATCAGCCTGCATGATGGTGAGCATGCAGGGTTGAAAGTTCGGGTGAGTTTCATTGCCGGGGAGTGATGGCATCTGTTCTGGAGTGTTCGCGGGCAAGCCTCGCTCCTGCAAGACGGTGGAAATCGTGTAGGAGTGAGGCTTGCCCGCGCAGCTTTCAGTAAAACATCGAGCGCGTTTCTTCCAAATCAGCACACATAGCCTTGTTGTCCGGATCGATCCCGAGTTTGACGAAGGCCGGAACGCTGAAAGGATCGATGCGTGAAATCGGGTGATCGGTATCTTTGTGGCAATACAGGCTGGCAACTTGCACCAAGTCGACATAATCGATCTGGGCTGATTGGCGCTTGAAGTTCTGATACAGCAGTGGCACCTGTACCAGCAATTCCGGAAACTCCCAGACCCTCAGAAGTTTGTCGCCGAGCAGCGGATGAATGCGCTCGATCACATGGTTGAGGCTGACCGGATCGGACAACAGTTCGTAGTGGTCTTCGGCATACGTCAGGATCGGCAACACACCTATTTGATGCACCAGTCCGCCAAGGGCTGCCTGATCGGGTTTGAGCTGGGTGTAGCTGCGGCACAGCGCATAGCTGACGCCGGCGATTTCCAGGCTCTTGCGCCAGACATCGCGCATTTTCTGTTCCACCACCTCGGAGCGGGCATGGAAAATCTGCTCCATGACCAGGCCAATCGCCAGGTTGCTGCTGTAGTTGATGCCCAGGCGGGTGATTGCCGTGTGCAGATCAGTGACTTCCTGGGTTGCGCGTAGCAGCGGGCTGTTGACCACTTTGATCAGGCGAGCCGACAGCGCCGTATCACGGCCGATGACTTTGCTCAAACTGCTGATACTGATTTCCGGGTCTTCAGCGGCCTTGCGAATCTGCAACGCCACTTCCGGTAATGTCGGCAGAACCAGGTCATCGTTATCGATGGCCTCAACCAAATCCTGTTGGACCTTTTCCGCCAGCTCAATCATTTAGTTTCTCTAGGTGTCGCAAAAAAGTACTGCGTTCAACGCTGGATTTCGCGGTCACGGTCCAGTTGATAAGGCAGGTCGAGCAAGTGCAGCGCAGGGCCGTCAATTGCACCCACATGAATATCGCCACCTTCTGCAGCTTCGGCTTGCAATACGGCCAACAGTTCAATGTGGTTTTCGCCACGGGCTGCCAGCACCACTTCACCGATTGAACTGTTGTGACTTGGGGAGAACAGTTGGGTACCGGGCTCAGGCAGGTCGCTGGCATCCAGTTTCACGCGATAGAGTCGACGCTTGAGTTTGCCCAGGTACTGCATCCGGGCAACGATTTCCTGACCGGTGTAACAGCCTTTTTTGAAACTCACGCCACCGACAGCTTGCAGATTGAGCATCTGCGGAATGAACAGCTCGCGGGTACCGGGCATGACCTGGCCGATCCCTGCACGGACCTGGCCCAGCAGCCACTGATTCAAGTCGCTTTCGGCCAGCATGGCGGACAGCTTGCCCTTGATGCTGTCGGCTTGATCGGCAGCGACCCAGAGTTCGGCACGCTCGGGTGAAATGCGAATGGCGATCAAACCGTCGTGACGCACAACACTGTCGGTTTCTGCCGGCAGGTCAAGTCCGAGGCTCTTTATTGCAGCATCGCCATGCTCGATGCCGAAACGAATCCAGGCAGCACTTTCGTCAGTCAGCTTGGACTTGGAGAACACAGCGTATTTTTTCAGGTCCGCCAATTGAGGTTCCAGCAGTTCACTGGCCATGGCCAGCAAGACGCCGTCACCTTCGAGCAGGATACGGAAGCTCGATTGCATCCGGCCTTTCTGGGTGCAGCGCGCGCCGAGGCTGGACTGTGTGTCGCTCAGGTAATTGAGGTTGCAGGTCAATTGGCCTTGCAGGAACTTGCCGGCGTCCGCGCCGCGGACCGCCAGAACACCTTCATGAGACAGCGTGCAGAAAAAAGCAGAATCGGCCATGGGTCATCGCAGGGTTAAAGAGTCTGGGGGACATGATAAGGGGGCGCCTTCGAAATGGGTAGTTCACAAAGGATCGCCGGTGCCCGACCAAAGCCGACTGTTCGGCGAAGCGCGGGGCTGTATACTTGCGGCCTATTTGAGGAGCGCTCCATGGTCGAAGATGTTGAACTGAATCGCCTCTACTGGCACAGCCGCCGCGGCATGCTTGAACTTGACGTGTTGCTGGTGCCGTTTGTGAAAGAGGTTTACGCAAGTCTGAACGAGGTGGATCGTGCGTTGTACGTCCGCTTGCTGGAATGCGAGGATCAGGACATGTTCGGCTGGTTCATGGAGCGCAACGAATCGGAAGATCCGGAGCTTCAGCGCATGGTTCGCATGATCCTGGATCGTGTCCAGCCCAAGTAATTCTTTCGAATGCCGCTGGCATGCCTCGCGGCAGTTGCTGGCGGCTTACGTTTTTGCCCAGTTGTTCGCACTGGGTTCGTTGCTTCTTCTTGAATTACCGCTCTGGGCCAGTCTGTCGGGTGCTTTGTGCTGCCTGCTCCATGGCATTCGGGTACTGCCACGCCAGATTCTGCTGACACACCCACAAGCGTTTTTGGGCTTGCGTCGCGATGCCGATGGCTGGCAGTTATGGAATCGGGCGGCGGGGTGGCAATCGGTGCAGCTGCGGCCCGATAGTTTGGCACTGCCCTGGGTGGTGGTGCTGCGTTTTCGCCTGCAAGGTGAGCGACGGATCCGGGCCATTTGCGTACCCCGGGATTCGCAGGCGGCGGATATACACCGACGCCTGCGGGTTCGGCTCAAATTCAGTCGGCGTAGGTGGGCGGCACCAGAATAGTGTCCAGCGCCACTGGCAACATGTTCGGATAGTCGAGGGTGTAATGCAGGCCGCGACTTTCTTTACGCTCCATGGCTGACAGAATCATCAATTCGGCCACCTGAGCCAGGTTGCGCAACTCGATCAGGTCGCGGCTGACTTTATAGTTGCTGTAGAACTCGTCGATTTCATCGAGCAGCAACCGCACCCGGTGTTGGGCCCGTTGCAGACGCTTGTTGGTGCGCACAATGCCGACGTAGTCCCACATGAACCGACGCAACTCATCCCAGTTGTGCGCAATGATCACGTCTTCATCGGAATCCGTTACCTGGCTCGCATCCCAGGCGGGCAGGGCGATGGGGGCAGAAATCTGCGGCAACTGCTCAATGATGTCCGCAGCCGCCGAGCGCGCGTAGACAAAGCACTCCAGCAGCGAGTTGCTGGCCATGCGGTTGGCGCCATGCAGGCCGGTGAAGCTGGTTTCGCCAATTGCGTACAACCCGGGTACGTCGGTGCGACCTTGCTGGTCGACCATAACGCCGCCGCAGGTGTAATGCGCGGCCGGAACCACCGGGATCGGTTGCTTGGTGATGTCGATGGAAAATTCCAGGCAACGCTCGTAGACAGTCGGGAAGTGCGTCTTGATGAAGTCTTCTGATTTGTGGCTGATGTCCAGATATACGCAGTCAATGCCCAGGCGTTTCATCTCATGGTCGATGGCCCGTGCGACGATGTCCCGGGGCGCCAATTCGGCGCGGGGATCGAATCGCTGCATGAAGCGTTCGCCATTAGGCAGCTTCAAGTGCGCGCCTTCGCCGCGAAGGGCTTCGGTGATCAGGAAACTCTTGGCCTGCGGGTGGTACAGACAAGTCGGGTGGAACTGGTTGAACTCCAGGTTCGCCACCCGGCATCCCGAGCGCCAGGCCATGGCAATGCCATCACCACAGGCACCATCGGGGTTGCTGGTATAAAGGTAGACCTTGGCTGCGCCACCGGACGCGAGGATCACGAAACGGGCGCCATAGGTATCGACTTCTCCGGTACCACGATTGAGCACGTAAGCGCCCAGGCAACGGTCGCCTTCTAGGCCCAGGCGTTTTTCGGTGATCAGATCGACGGCGACGCGCTGTTCCAGCAGTTCGATGTTCGGCCGTTGCCTGGCCTGGGTCAGCAAGGTTCTGAAAATCGCCGCACCGGTAGCATCGGCGGCGTGGATGATACGTCGATGACTGTGTCCACCTTCGCGGGTCAGATGGAACTCGAATCCGCCGTCCTCAACAGTCGATTGCTCATCACGAGTAAAGGGTACGCCTTGGTCGATCAGCCATTGAATCGACTCTTTACTGTGCTCGACAGTGAAGCGTACGGCGTCTTCGTGACACAAGCCGCCGCCGGCATTCAGGGTGTCATCGACATGGGACTCGACGGTATCGGTGTCATCCAGTACCGCAGCGACACCGCCCTGCGCCCAGAATGTCGAGCCATTGGCGAGGTCGCCTTTGCTCAGGACAGCGATGCGCAAATGACCGGGCAAGGTCAGCGCCAGGCTCAAGCCGGCAGCACCGCTGCCAATTACCAGAACATCGTGTTGAAACTGTTGGCTCATTTCAGGATTCCGCTCAAAGCGACCCGGGTCAGGGAGGCGCTGGACAACTGGACAGGCGAGTCAGGTTCGCGAACAGCCCACTAGTATATAGAGGGGGGGATCGGCACAATAGCCGAGCCTATATGGCATTGTGAAACTACTGTGATGGAAAAGAGCTGACGCTTCGTCGGATGTTTTTTTGGTCGATTTGGCGACAACTGAACTGTATCGTGGATTTAACAGTCTTTTTCGCCGCACGGTCGCACAATGTCGGTTCATGCAGCTATAAATATTTGGAACTTTTGCCAAAGGCCCAAGATCAATAGACGGTTGCCTGATTCAAGGGACAGTGTCGGCTTCAGCGCGGGATCTGCTTTGGATCCTTGCCAGCGAAACCGATGACAAGATTATTCGCGCAGCCGGGGAATCTCGCGCTGCGTTTTTCGTGCGTGCCGATCAGAGCCCGCAGGAAACTTGCCTGGAGGGGGAGAACTTTTGCGAAAAGCCCGAGTCTATGTTTGCAAGTCCGGACGTTTAGTTGTGCAAGCCTCCTTCGAGCTTATCGAGGAGTGTTCATGCTAACCCAGGAAGAGGATCAGCAGCTGGTCGAACGCGTTCAACGCGGCGACAAGCGAGCGTTCGATCTGCTAGTGCTGAAATACCAGCACAAAATTCTCGGGTTGATCGTGCGTTTTGTGCACGACACCCATGAAGCCCAGGATGTGGCACAGGAAGCCTTTATCAAGGCCTACCGTGCACTAGGAAATTTTCGCGGAGACAGCGCGTTTTATACGTGGCTTTACCGCATCGCCATCAACACGGCGAAGAACTATCTGGTTTCACGCGGCCGCCGGCCGCCGGATAGCGATGTCAGTTCCGAGGATGCAGAGTTCTACGATGGCGATCATGGCCTCAAGGATCTCGAGTCGCCAGAACGGGCTTTGCTGCGGGATGAGATCGAAGGCACCGTCCATCGAACCATTCAGCAACTGCCGGAAGATTTGCGTACGGCTTTAACTTTACGTGAATTCGATGGTCTGAGTTACGAGGACATTGCGAGCGTCATGCAGTGTCCGGTGGGTACCGTGCGCTCCCGGATTTTCCGCGCTCGGGAGGCCATCGATAAAGCCCTGCAACCGTTGTTGCAGGAAAACTGAGACAGCGGCGACAGCCAAGAGAGGAACGCCATGAGTCGTGAAGCCCTGCAGGAATCGCTGTCCGCAGTGATGGATAACGAAGCGGACGAATTGGAATTGCGTCGGGTACTCAGTGCCTGTGACGATGTTGAAACTCGTGAAACGTGGGCTCGTTATCAGATCGCTCGGGCAGCAATGCACAAGGATCTGCTGCTTCCACGTCTGGACATTGCTGCGGCCGTTTCGGCAGCCCTGGCTGACGAAGCCGTACCGGCAAAAGCCACTCGTGGTCCATGGCGCAGCCTGGGTCGTCTGGCTGTCGCTGCTTCGGTAACGGTTGCCGTACTGGCGGGCGTTCGCCTGTACAACCAGGACGAGATCGCCGGTGTCGAACTGGCTCAACAGTCCAGCCAACAGAATCTGGCCGCTCCTCAAGTCAAGGGCCCGGCTGTTCTGGCAGGCTACAATGAGAGTTCGGAAGCCACTGGTCCAATGGCCAACGGTGTGTTGCAAGGTCAGCCAGGCTGGCATGATCAGCGTCTGCCAAGCTACCTGCGCCAACATGCTCAACAGGCTGCATTGAAGGGCACTGAGAGCGCTCTGCCTTACGCTCGTGCCGCAAGCCTGGAAAACCGTTAAGGAGGATCATGCGCGCCAAACCTCTACTTTCGCTTCTGCTCGGTGGCTGGTTCGTTGTTCCAGCCCACGCCGATGAAGCCCAGGACTGGTTGACCCGTCTTGGTCAGGCCGAGCAACAGCAAAGCTTCTTCGGTACCTTCGTCTACGAGCGTAACGGTAGTTTTTCTACCCATAACATCTGGCACCGCGTCCATGATGGAAAAGTCCGCGAGCGTTTACTCCAGCTCGACGGATCGGCTCAGGAGGTTGTGCGCGTTGATGGTCAGACACAATGTGTCAGCGGCACCCTGATAGCTGGGCTTGGGGACTCTCCCAATTCCGCCGCTCGTGCACTTGATCCACAAAAGCTCAAGAATTGGTATGACCTTGCTGTTATCGGCAAGTCGCGTGTTGCCGGGCGTTCAGCGGTAATTGTGTCTTTGACGCCTCGCGACCAGCACCGCTACGGTTTTGAGTTGCACCTGGACAAGGAAACCGGGCTGCCACTCAAGTCGTTGTTGCTCGATGACAAGGGGCGCCTGCTTGAGCGATTCCAGTTCACACAACTGGACACCGCTGATGTTCCGTCCGATCGCGATTTGCAGCCCGGCAGCGATTGTAAGGCGGTCAACCTCGACAGTGACAAGGCTTCGGCGGTGAAGACAGCCCAGGCCTGGCATTCAGACTGGTTGCCACCCGGATTCGAGCTGACCAGCAGCACGGTACGCAAGGATCCCGAGACCAAAACCCAGGTCAATAGCCTGATGTATGACGATGGTCTGGCGCGTTTTTCTGTATTCCTTGAGCCATTGAACGGCGCTGCCGTCACTGATACCCGCACTCAGTTGGGGCCAACGGTGGCTGTATCCCGGCGATTGACCACTGCGCAAGGTGAAATGATGGTGACGGTAGTGGGTGAAATTCCGGTCGGCACCGCTGAACGGATAGCCTTGTCCATGCGCAACGACGCCACTGCAACCAAGCAGTGAGCTGCAGTCGAAATGTTTCGTGAGCATTTCAGTTTGCAAATCCCCCCAAAATTTTTTATAGGTCAGAGCCCCTCGGCTCTGGCCTTGTTTGTTGTTCCCGGAACAAAAATACCGGCGTATCGTTTCCGGTGTTCCTTGCTCCATATCGCTTAACCATGCTCGTCGTAACGGGAGCCGTATGTCGATACCACGCTTGAAGACTTATCTTTCCATTTTTGCCACCGTGCTGGTGCTCGGTCAGTCGGTCGCTGCACAAGCAGTCGAATTGCCTGACTTTACGCAACTGGTTGAACAGGCGTCGCCCGCGGTCGTGAACATCAGTACCACGCAGAAGCTGCCGGATCGTAAAGTGAACCAGCAGATGCCTGACCTTGAAGGATTGCCGCCAATGCTGCGCGAATTCTTCGAGCGCGGCATGCCGCCGCAACCGCGATCGCCGCGCGGCGATCGTCAGCGCGAAGCCCAATCCCTGGGTTCGGGTTTCATTATCTCGCCAGATGGCTACATTCTGACCAACAACCATGTGATCGCTGACGCTGACGAAATTCTTGTGCGTCTTGCCGATCGCAGTGAAATGAAAGCCAAACTGGTCGGTACTGATCCTCGCTCCGACGTGGCGTTGCTGAAAATCGAAGGCAAGGATCTGCCGGTTCTCAAACTCGGCAAATCCCAGGATCTGAAGGCCGGTCAATGGGTTGTGGCGATCGGTTCGCCGTTCGGTTTTGACCACACCGTCACTCAAGGCATCGTCAGCGCCGTCGGTCGTAGCCTGCCGAATGAAAACTATGTGCCGTTCATTCAGACCGACGTGCCGATCAACCCGGGCAACTCCGGTGGTCCGTTGTTCAACCTCAACGGGGAAGTGGTTGGCATCAACTCACAGATCTACACCCGTTCCGGTGGTTTCATGGGCGTGTCGTTCGCGATTCCAATCGACGTGGCCATGGACGTTTCCAATCAGCTCAAAAGTGGCGGCAAAGTCAGCCGTGGCTGGTTGGGTGTAGTGATTCAGGAAGTGAACAAGGATCTGGCCGAGTCGTTCGGCCTGGAAAAACCGGCCGGTGCGCTGGTTGCCCAGATCCAGGATGACGGTCCGGCTGCCAAGGGTGGGCTGCAGGTGGGTGATGTGATTCTGAGCATGAACGGTCAGCCGATCGTCATGTCCGCCGATCTGCCGCATCTGGTGGGTGCACTGAAATCGGGGTCCAAGGCTAATCTGGAAGTGATCCGCGAGGGTAAGCGCAAGAACGTCGAACTGACGGTTGGAGCCATTCCTGATGAAGACAAGGAACTTGATGCATTGCCGAAGTCTGGTGCAGAGAGCAGCAGCAATCGCCTGGGTGTGTCGGTTGTCGAGTTGACCGCGGAACAGAAGAAAACCTACGACCTCAAAAGTGGCGTGGTGATCAAGGAAGTGCAGGAAGGTCCTGCCTCGATGATCGGTCTGCAACCGGGTGATGTCATTACTCACCTGAACAACCAGGCGATCGAGTCCACCAAGCAATTCACTGACATCGCCAAGGCGCTGCCGAAGAATCGTTCGGTGTCGATGCGTGTATTGCGTCAGGGGCGCGCCAGCTTCATCACCTTCAAACTGGCTGAATAAACCGGTTGCAGGTTGAACAAAAAAACCGCCTCGAAAGAGGCGGTTTTTTTATGCGGGTTTCAAATTATCCCATCATGTCCTTGATCATGCGCTCCTGCTCCATCAGCTCTCGCTGGCGGGCATCGATACGTGACGACAGTGGGAAGTTGGTGCCAGCCTTGCGCTTGGCGAAGTCCAGTTGCTGGATGGCCTGGCGGTAGTCGCCGACCAGCGCGAAGTATTCGGCCCGTGCCTGATGCAGGCCGATGATGTTGCCCGACAAGCCGCGCGTTTCTGCCACCTGATACCACACGTCCGGATCGTCCGGGCGTGACTTGAGCAGGCCTTCCAGCGCTTTTTCGGCGTCCGCGGCGCGGTTTTGTTTCAGCAGCAGATCGACACGCACCTGGTTCAGTGGATAGTTGCCGGGGTATTGAGTCAGCATCCGGTCAACCCGCGTTTGCGCGTCGGCCAGCCGATTGTTGGTGATATCCAGATCAATCTGCGCGAGGTTGTAGATGATCTCGTTTGGCGCCTTGGCCAACAACAGCTTGAGATTTTCCCGTGCCTCGTTCAATTGGCCGCCCTTGACCTGGGCGATGGCCAGGCCGTAGCGAGCAACATCGCTTTTCGGGTTTTCATCCAGCTGGGCACGGAAGCGCTTGGCACCCAAACCTGGCGTTTCCTCATAGATCAATTGAACGCGAGCGCGAATCAATTGATAACGCAAGGTGTCTTCGATACCACCCTGTGGCGCCTGTTCGGCGCGGTTGCGGGTGTCCGCGATCCGCGATTCAGTAACCGGGTGAGTCAGCAGGAATTCCGGTGGCTTGGCATCAAAACGGTACTGCCGCCCCAGGCGCTCAAACATGGAGGGCATCGAGCGCGGATCGTATCCGGCTTTTTCCAGGTTGAGGATGCCGATACGGTCGGCTTCCTGTTCGTTCTGGCGAGAGAAGCGCCGTTGTTCCTGGATCGCCGCCGCCTGCGTACCCGCAATGGCCGCGATCCCGGCATCACCGGCACCGGCTGCGGCAATCACGATACCGGCCAGCAGCGCGGCCATCATCGGCACTTGCATGCGTTGTTGTGCTTCAACGCCACGGGCAAAGTGGCGCTGCGACAAGTGAGCCAGTTCGTGCGCCAGTACCGAAGCGTATTCGCCTTCGCTCTGGGCGTTGAGGAACAAACCACCGTTGACCCCGACAATGCCGCCGGGTGCTGCGAAAGCGTTAAGTTGTGGACTGTTGATCAGGATGAACTCAAGACGCCGGTCATTGACCTGGCTGGTTTCGACCAGGCGATAAACGCTGGATTCGACGTAGTCCTTGAGTTGCGGGTCGTTGAGTTGTGACACCTGGCTGCGCAAAAGCGCGAGCCAGGCACGGCCCAGCTGGTATTCCTGCTGCGGCGAGACAATGGCAGAACTGGCGTCGCCGAGTGACGGCAGGTCGTCGGCGAAGCCCGGTGAGGCGAGCAGGCAAGCGAGCGTCAGCAGGGTAGGGCGCAAAAAAGTCATGCACAGAGCCTTAGTCGACAAAGAGCTTACTGTAGCCGGACACCAGCCCTGCGACCAGATATTCTAGGCAACTCGACTACCCGACCCGGAGTGATGCAATGATCGATGCTGTAGCCCATGACGTTGAGCTGGACGCCAGCGGCCTGAATTGTCCGTTGCCGTTGCTCAAGGCCAAGATGGAACTCAATCGGATGGCCAGTGGCGCGATACTCAAGGTCATTGCCACCGATGCGGGCTCGCAGCGCGACTTTCGCACCTTTGCCCGATTGGCCGGTCATACGCTGCTTCGTGAAGAAGACGAGGCGGGCGTTTACCGTTACTGGTTGAAAAAAGCCTGAAACCTGCGGCATTTGTTCTTAAGGATTATTGATGTTCAAAGTGTTACGCGACTGGATTCAGCGCTATTTCTCGGATGAAGAAGCAGTGGTGTTGGCGGTGCTGCTGTTTCTTGCGTTCACCGCGGTCCTCACCCTGGGCGGCATGCTGGCGCCAGTGCTGGCCGGGATGGTGCTGGCCTACCTGATGCAAGGGTTGGTGGTAGCGCTCGAACGGATGCGCGTGCCGGGCTGGGTGGCGGTGGGGCTGGTTTTTGCCTTGTTCATGGGGGTGCTGCTGGTATTCATCGTGGTGGTCGTGCCGCTGCTTTGGCATCAATTGATCACGTTGTTCAATGAATTGCCGGGCATGCTCGCCAAGTGGCAATCGCTATTGTTGTTGTTGCCCGAGCGTTACCCGCATCTGGTATCCGACGAGCAGGTGCTGCGGGCCATCGAAGCGGCGCGGGGCGAGATCGGAAAATTTGGCCAGTGGGCACTGACGTTCTCGCTATCGAGCCTGCCGTTGCTCGTGAATATCATGATCTACCTGGTCCTGGTGCCGATCCTGGTGTTCTTCTTTCTCAAGGATAGAGCCATGATCGGCCAGTGGGTGCGTGGCTACTTGCCACGCGAGCGGGCATTGATCACCCGGGTCGCCCATGACATGAACCGACAGATCGCCAACTACATTCGCGGCAAGGTCATCGAGATCTTCATTTGCGGTGGCGTGACCTACATCGCCTTCGTTGTTTTGGAACTCAACTACGCGGCGCTGTTGGCATTGCTGGTGGGAATTTCGGTAGTGGTGCCTTATGTCGGCGCCGTGGTGGTGACCGTGCCGGTGTTTCTGATTGCACTGTTCCAGTGGGGCTGGAGCGATGAATTCATCTACTTGATGGCGGTGTACGGGATCATCCAGACGCTGGATGGCAACGTACTGGTGCCGCTGCTGTTCTCCGAGGCAGTCAACTTGCACCCGGTGGCGATCATCTGTGCAGTGCTGCTGTTTGGCGGGCTGTGGGGGTTCTGGGGGGTGTTCTTTGCCATTCCCCTGGCGACACTGTTCAAGGCGGTGCTGGACGCGTGGCCGCGCAAGGAGCCGGTCGTGGCGCCACTGCTGTAGATTGTGGTGAAACGAAAAAAGATCGCAACCTGCGGCAGCTCCTGCGGGATTGGGTTCGATGCGCAGAAACGGCGACGAACTCTATTCTTGCAGGACCATGGGCTGCGATCTTTTTGGTATCAGGCCTTGTTCAGCGCCTGAGCGGCAGCCAGCACGGCATCAACATGCCCCGGCACTTTCACGCCGCGCCATTCCTGACGCAAGACGCCATCCTTGTCGATCAGGAATGTACTGCGATCCACGCCCATGTATTCCTTGCCGTAAAGCTTCTTCAGCTTGATCACGTCGAACAGCTGGCAAAGCGCTTCTTCCTTGTCGCTGATCAGCTCGAACGTGAACGCCTGCTTCGCCTTGAAGTTCTCGTGGGACTTCAGGCTGTCGCGAGAAACCCCGAACACTTCGGTATTGGCGGCTTTGAAAGCCTGCAGTTGATCGCGAAAGCCCTGACCCTGGGTCGTGCAGCCCGGTGTGCTGTCCTTTGGATAGAAGTAGATCACCACTTGCTTGCCTTTGAGGTTCGCCAGGCTGACGGTCTGCCCACTGGTGGCGGGTGCTTCGAAGTCGGCAACCGGTTGGTCGATGGCAACGGCCATGAAAAGCTTCCTTACATTGGGTTCTGTGGGCGCCACGGTTCGATCAGGGCATCCAGGTTCAGCGCGTCGGCGAAGTCCAGGAACTGATCGCGCAGCCAGCTGATTTGCACGCCGGCCGGCAACGTCACGGTAAATGTGGCATTGAGCATGGTCCCGCCGGTCTGCGGTGCCTGATACGTGTCGCAGGTCAGGTTTTCCAGCTCGACGTTGTGATCCATGAAGAACTGGCACAACTCGTTGATGATGTCGGAACGGTAGGCCGAACTGACATAAGCAACATAAGGCAGGGCCTGGGGACGATTCTCCAGAGCCGCGCTGCGTACCACGTTGACGGTAAAGGCGTGCCGTTTGGCCAGTACCGGCAGGCTGCCTTCCAGGCGTGCCAGGGCATCCCAGCTGCCGGAGACTTCGAGAACCAGCGCACTGCACTCGCCATGACGGGTCAGGCGGGAGGTGACCACGGCGCAGCGGTTTTCATGGCTGGCACGGCACAGGACGTTGGTCAGCTCCATGGGGTTGGCGCCGAGGGCACTGATGACAAGGAATTGTTCGCGAACTGTGGGGGTGGACATGCAGCATTCCTAAAGCGATGAGCGGTCGGTACTTCTATCGGCTCGTTCTGCCGGGAGTGAGCCTGCGAATGCGGATTCAGAAAGCTCCGGGCGCAGGCTGCAACGTGCTCCAGTATGGCAGGAGCGGAGGGTGGCAACGCTGGGACGGGGCTTGTGATGCCGAAATTGGAGGCTCGAACCCGATGTACGAGCTTGTCAGTATCGATCAAAGTCTGAAGGGTAGCGAAAAGCGACGCCAAGGGGAATGGCGGCAGCGCAGTACTTCGCTTGTACAAGCATCTTGGCGCCAGTACCATTACCGCTCTCTTTTTCCGGCAGGAGCGGTTTCATGATTGCGGGCAGTATGGTGGCACTGGTCACACCCATGGATGCACAAGGGCGTCTTGACTGGGCCAGCCTCAGCAAGCTCGTGGATTTCCACCTCGAGAACGGCACCCATGCCATTGTCGCAGTCGGAACTACCGGCGAGTCGGCAACCCTTGATGTCGAAGAACACATTGCCGTCATCAAAGCCGTGGTCAAGCAGGTCAACGGTCGCATTCCGGTGATTGCCGGTACCGGCGCCAACTCGACTCGCGAAGCCGTCGAGCTGACCCGTAACGCCAAAGAGGCTGGCGCCGACGCTTGCCTGCTGGTCGTGCCGTACTACAACAAGCCGACCCAGGAAGGCCTGTACCAGCACTTCAAGCACATTGCCGAAGCCGTCGACATCCCTCAGATCCTCTACAACGTTCCTGGCCGCACTTCCTGCGACATGCAGGCCGAGACCGTCATCCGCCTGTCCACCGTGCCGAACATCATCGGCATCAAGGAAGCGACCGGCGATCTGAAACGCGCCAAAGCCATCCTCGATGGCGTCAGCAAGGATTTCATCGTCCTGTCCGGCGATGATCCGACCGCTGTCGAACTGATCCTGCTGGGCGGCAAGGGCAACATCTCGGTGACTGCCAACGTCGCTCCGCGCGAAATGGCCGATCTGTGCGAAGCCGCTCTCAAGGGCGACGCCGCGACCGCCCGTGCAATCAACGAAAAACTGATGCCTCTGCACAAAGACCTGTTCATTGAAGCCAACCCGATTCCGGTGAAGTGGGCTTTGGTTGAAATGGGCCTGATGCAGGAAGGCATTCGCCTGCCGCTGACCTGGCTGAGCGCACCTTGTCATGAAACGCTTCGCACGGCCCTGCGCCAGTGCAGCGTCCTGGTTTAATTGAGGAAGTACTACGCATGAAGCGAATGGCCGGACTTTCCGCACTTGCCTTGATTATCTCCAGCACCAGTGGCTGCGGATGGATCTGGGGCCCGGAAGGTTATTTCCGTGACCGTGGTAGTGATTACCTGGAAGCGCAACAGACTGCACCGATGCAACTGCCACCCGACATCACCACCGCCAAGCGTCTGGATCCGCTGTTGCCGATCCCGCGCAACGTCGCCGACGACACCGCCAAGGGCGAGTATGTTGTGCCTCGTCCGCAGCCGTTGTCGGCCGCTGCCGATGCCAGCCCGTACTCGCTGCAAAAAAGCGGCGACTCACGCTCGATTCTGGCGCAGAACCCTCCGGCCGAAATCTGGCCCGTGGCTGTTCAGTTCTTCCAGGACAACGGTTTCCGCCTGGATGAACAGCGCCCGCAAACCGGTGAGTTCACCACCACCTGGCAGCGTTCCGACGAA
The DNA here is from genome assembly GCF_004321495.1 of Pseudomonas sp. Sample_10. Classification (NCBI taxonomy): domain Bacteria; kingdom Pseudomonadati; phylum Pseudomonadota; class Gammaproteobacteria; order Pseudomonadales; family Pseudomonadaceae; genus Pseudomonas; species Pseudomonas sp. Sample_10. The sequence goes on along the minus strand of NZ_RCOE01000003.1, from coordinate 12,913 downwards.
CTGTCTGCTGCCATGGCCAAGCGCCTGAGCGCTGCCGGTGTCAGCACCGACAGCGAAACCCGTGTACGGGTACGTATCGAGCCGGGCGTGCAGCGTAATACCAGTGAAGTCTACGTGGTCAGCGCCGAGCGTCCCGCCGGCAGCACTGCCGACGTCGCTTTCACCAACCGTTCGGTCAACACAGGCCTCGATGCTGCACTGGTCGACGACATGCTGGCGAGCATGAGCCGCATCTCCGAGAAGGGCGGTTCTGTCTCCATGTTGGCTTCGCGTGATTTCGATGCGCCAAGCCGTGTCAGCCTCAGCGAAGACGGTAGCGGCAACCCGGTGCTGAACGTCGGTACCGATCTGGACCGTGCCTGGTCGAGCGTCGGTCGTGCGCTGGAACAAGGCGAGTGGCGCGTTGAGGACATCAACCGCAGCCTGGGCCTGTACTACATCAACCTGGCCGAAAAAGCCGAGAAGAAAGACGACAAGCCTGGCTTCTTCAGCAGCCTGTTCGGCAGCGCGCCGAACAAGGAAGAAGTTGAAGCCCGCGCCGAGCGTTATCAGGTTCGCCTGAGCAAGGTTGGCGAAAACGTTCAGGTTACCGTCGAGAAAAACATCAACACTGTCGCGCCTGCTGACGTCGCGCGCAAAGTGTTGAGCGTCATTCAGGACAACCTGGGCTGATCAAATGCGTTTTGCCGTTCTCGGCAGCGGTAGCCAAGGGAACGGCACGCTGATAGCCAGCGCTGAAACGTATGTGCTGGTGGATTGTGGTTTCTCCCTGCGGGAAACCGAAAAACGCCTGCTGCGCCTGGGTGTGAACCCTGCGCAGCTGAGCGCGATACTAGTGACCCACGAACATGCCGACCACGTGCATGGCGTGGGTTTGCTGTCTCGGCGCTACAATCTGCCTGTCTACCTCAGTCGCGGGACCTTGCGCGGGATGCGCAAACCGATTGAACCCGCAGGCCTTCTGGCCGGTGGCGAGCAACTGCAAATCGGTGCCTTGAGCATTGGTGTCATTGCCGTGGCCCACGATGCGCAGGAACCGACGCAATACGTTTTCAGTGATGGTGAGCGGCGCTTCGGCCTGTTGACCGATCTCGGCTCGTATTGCGACAAGGTGCTGGACGGTTATCGGGACCTCGATGCGTTGATGATCGAGGCCAACCATTGCCGTGACATGCTGGCTCGCGGTCACTACCCGTATTTTCTCAAGCAACGGGTAGGCGGTGAACTGGGGCATTTGAACAACCACCAGGCGGCATTCCTGGTGTCCGAGTTGGGCTGGCAAGGCCTGCAACACCTGGTCCTGGCCCATCTGAGCAGCAAGAACAACCTGCCGCAGCTGGCCCGGCAATGTTTTGTCGACACCCTCGGGTGCGACCCGGACTGGCTGCAATTGGCCGATCAAGATTCAGGGCTCGACTGGCGACATATCGCCTAGCCCATCTACTTAGCAAGCGGAGCCCATCATGGAAAAACGTGAAGAACTCTACCGCGGCAAAGCCAAGTCGGTTTACAAGACCGACGACGCTAACCGTCTGATCCTGCTGTTTCGTAACGACACTTCGGCGTTCGACGGCAAGCGCATCGAGCAGCTTGACCGCAAAGGCATGGTGAACAACAAGTTCAATGCCTTCATCATGCAGAAACTCGAAGCCGCCGGTGTGCCGACCCAGTTCGACAAACTGCTGGGCGACAATGAGTGTCTGGTGAAGAAACTGGACATGATCCCGGTTGAATGCGTTGTGCGTAACTACGCCGCTGGCAGCCTGGTCAAGCGCCTGGGTGTTGAAGAGGGCATGAAGCTCAACCCTTACACCTTCGAACTGTTCCTGAAAGACGACGCCAAGGGCGACCCGTTCATCAACGAATCCCACGTCGTGGCGTTCGGTTGGGGCACCGCCGAGCAACTGGTTCGCATGAAAGAACTGTCGCTCAAGGTCAACGAAGTCCTGAGCAAACTGTTCGACGACGCCGGCCTGCTGCTGGTCGACTTCAAACTGGAATTCGGCGTTTTCCACGACGGCACCATCGTCCTGGGTGACGAGTTCAGTCCGGACGGCTGCCGCCTGTGGGACAAGGCCACCGGCAAGAAAATGGACAAGGACCGCTTCCGTCAGGGCCTCGGTGACGTCATCGAAGCCTACGAAGAAGTCGCCAACCGTCTGGGCGTACCGCTTTAATCGACGCAAGCATCTGATAGCACAGAAATATTTCGCTCAGGGGGTTCGCTTCCGGCAAAAGTGTTGTTATGATGCGCGCCGTTGGAGAGATGCCAGAGTGGCCGAATGGGACGGATTCGAAATCCGTTGTACCTTCACCGGTACCTAGGGTTCGAATCCCTATCTCTCCGCCATTACATAGAAAAAGCCCCGTAGCTGAACAAGCTACGGGGCTTTTTTGTTTGTCCGGTTTTTTGTCGATGATTGATCGTCGGACCGAGCATCGTTTCGATGTAGGAAAAATACGCCGATTTACGAGAAAAATTACTCTCTGTTGTCGCTGAATTTACCGCTCCCTTAATCCATTGGCCGCCCCCGAGGTTCAGCGTTTTCTCCCGAAATATTCTCTGACACCCCCAGACTTCCCTCGAAAAAAACCTCATCTACTCTGGCATGCACAGGTCAGCGACCTGTTGTAATCAGCCATCGCAAGGAGCGAACTATGTATTTTGAGATTTACAGGCAAACCCGCGGCTCGATCCTGACTGGCAAAGGTCAGTGGAGGTGGCGTTTGCGGGCAGGGAATCATGAAACGATCGCCAGTGGCGAGGCATACGTCAACAAAGCTGATTGCGTGCATGCAATCAGCTTGATCAAGGGGACATCTGACCTGACGCCGGTCAAGCAGCTCCAGGCATGACGTGTCGAAGCTGCTCAATATCAGGGCAGCTTCGTTATATAGACGCCGATTGCGACATCTCCCTAAACTGTCGGCAGTTTTTTAGCGCCGGGGCAATGGATGAATCGCAACGAACTACGCAAGGCCGACATCAACCTGATGGTGGTGTTTGAGTCGCTGATGCTTGAGCGTAATGTCACCAAGGTGGCGAAGAAGCTGTTTCTCGGCCAGCCAACCATCAGCTCGGCGCTCAACCGCTTGCGTACGATGTTCGATGATCCTTTGTTCATTCGCGTCGGTCATCGCATGGAGCCGACGGCGCGGGCCGAAGAGATCTTTCGCTATCTGTCGCCGGCACTGGATTCGTTATCGGTGGCGTTGAGCCTGACCCACGATTTCGACCCGGGTAACAGCACTATGACCTTTCGTATAGGGATGTCGGACGATGTCGAGTTCGGCCTGTTGCCGCCCCTGCTGCGCGCGTTGCGCCAGGAGGCGCCGAAGGTGGTTTTCGTGGTGCAGAATGTTGATTATTGGCGAATTCCAGACCTGCTGGCGTCGGGGGATATTACGGTGGGTATCAGCCAGACTCGCGGCCTGCCCGCCAATGCCAAGCGTAAATTGCTGCGTCACATCTCTCCCAGCGTATTGCGCGCCGACGCATGCGATACGCCATTGACGGTTGATGAATACTGCTCGCGCCCGCATGTGCTGGTGTCCCATATCGCCAACGTCAGCGGTTTCGCAGATGAGTGGTTGGCGCAGATCGGTCGGTCGCGTCAGGTGGTGCTCTCGGTGCCTCAATACAGTTCGCTGCCAGCGTTGCTTGCCGGGACCGATCTGATTGCCAGCCTGCCGGACTACACCGCTGCAGCGATGGCGGCTTCGGGTCAGTTGTTCATGGAGCCGTTTCCGTTCAAGACCCCGACCCTGGAACTGTCCATGGTCTGGCTCAGTCATGCCGACAGCGATCCCGCCGAACGCTGGTTGCGGTCACGAATTGAAGCATTCATGGGTGAACGCGATCTGATGTCGCTACCCCAATAACCACGGCAGCGCTGTGCTATATGTACGTACTTGCCATTGATCTACAGGAATCCCGCCATGCCTCACCTGCACCTGGAATATACCGCCAATCTGCCTGATCTGAATGCCGATGTGGCGCTGATGCGGCTCAACAATACGCTGGTGGCTTCCGGTCAATTCGGTGCCGAATTTGACATCAAGAGTCGCGCAATAAAAGTCGAAACGTACAAGGTCGGGACGGCTCTGGCTGAGCGAGGCTTCGTGCATGTGAAACTGGCGGTGTTGAGTGGACGTTCGCCGCAGATCAAACAACAGTTGTCCGAAAGCTTGTTGGCGGTGGTAAAGGACCTGTGTGAGTGGCCGGCGGGCGTTGAAGTGCAACTGTGCGTGGAAATCCTCGACATCGATCGTGAGTCCTACGCCAAGGCCGCCATCGGCGTCTGAGTTTTCTGATGTACAGCTCGGCACAGGCCTTGATGATCTGTTCGCGCAACAAGCTGCCTTGCCGAGCCTTGGCCTGAACCCGAGCTGAATCATTCTCAAACAAGTTTAAAGTTCTTGCATGATCATGCATGCCAACTAATCGTTGGCTAATTTTTCACAAAAAATTGATAGTCGTGTACCTAAAGTTAGTGCTGTCGCCGTAAATGAAATTTTCGCATTTACAGCAGGCACTTCTTTTCAGGAACCGCCGATCATTATGTTGAAAATTAAAGCCGTGCGCCCCGAATGGGTCACACTGATTTCCAGCACCTTTCTATTAACCGGATTTAACCTGGTTCTCTGGAAACATCTTTTTGAAATCACCGCTGCCGATGGTGCGGGCATCGTCATGCGTTTGGCTTTCGCGGCGATGATCGTTGCAGCCTTCAACATTGTCTTGACTCTGCTGGCGTTCCGGCCAGTCATGAAACCGGTTTTGATGCTGTTGTTCATGGTCAGCGCTGGCGTCGCCTATTTCATGAGTCAGTACGGCGTACTGATCGATGCCGGCATGTTTCGTAACTTTGCTGAAACCAATGCCACGGAAGTTCGTGACTTACTGTCACTAAAGTTGTTTGTTTATATTCTGATGTTGGGTGTATTGCCGTCGTTGCTGTTGTGGAAAACACCGATCAATTACCGTCGCTGGCACCGTGAAGTGTTGAGTAAAGTTCTGGTGAGTGTGGCGTCGCTAGCCGTCATCGGCGGTGTGGCACTGGTCAACTATCAGGGCCTTGCTTCATTGTTTCGCAATCACCACGAATTGCGACTGATGGTGGTGCCCAGCAACTACATCGGGGCATCTTTTGGCTACTTGCGTGAGCAGGTCGCGTCTGCCCGGCAACCCTTTGCCACTGTGGGCGAAGACGCCCAGCGAAATCCGGTTTGGCAGACCCATGGCCGCAAATCCCTGACGGTGCTGGTGGTGGGTGAAAGCGCCCGGGCCGAGAACTTTGGCATCCTCGGCTATGACCGCGACACCACGCCAACGCTGAGTAAAGAAGCCGGCCTGATCGCCTTTACCGATGTGCATTCCTGTGGCACTGAAACCGCCGTCTCGGTGCCATGCATGTTTTCCAATATGGGGCGCAAGGATTACAGCGCGAGCAAGGCGAAGAACGAAGAGGGGCTGTTGGACGTGCTCAAGCGCGCGGGTCTGGACGTGATCTGGCGCGACAACCAGTCGGGCTGCAAAGGCACTTGTGATCGGGTCACGCTCGAGGATGTCAGCAAGTTGAAGGACCCGGTGTTGTGCGCCAACAGTGAGTGTCGCGACGAGATCCTGCTCCAAGGCCTGCAGCATTTCATCGATAACCTGGATAAAGACACGGTACTGGTGTTGCACCAGATGGGCAGTCACGGCCCGGAATACTTCAAGCGCTACCCGAAAGAGTACGAACGATTCACGCCGGTTTGTGAGAGTAATGCGCTGAACAATTGCAGCCGTGAAAGTATCGTCAATGGCTATGACAATACCCTGGTGTATACCGACCATGTGCTGTCGACACTGATCGATTTGCTGCGCAACAATCAGGACAAGGTCGATACGGCGATGCTTTACCTGTCGGACCATGGCGAATCCCTGGGCGAGTACAACCTTTTCCTCCACGGCACGCCGTACATGCTGGCGCCGGACCAACAAAAGCATGTGGCGATGCTCGCCTGGTTCTCCGACAGTTATCAAAAGTCATTCTCCGTCGACACCCATTGTCTGCAGCTAAGCCGTGAAAAGCCTCTTAGCCAGGACAACCTGTTCCACTCGATGCTGGGGTTGCTGGAGGTCAACAGCAAAGTCTATAACCAGGATCTGGATATGTTTGCCGGATGCCGCGCCGCAGTGATCGATGGCGTGTTGGCCGATAAATGAGCGCAGCGTGATCTTTGATGGTCTGGCCTGCATGCCCGGCAAGGCAGGTCGAATGGGAGTTGACGGGCTATTCTTCGGGTACGCCAGGTGTTTTCGTTGATGCTCTTGTTCAGTGGATGCGCGGAAATCGCCGGGGGCGATATATACTGCGGGCCATTCTTCAAGGGAGAGCCGTGTGGCCATCGATATTCACTGGATTCGCGACAACGATAGCCTCGGTCAATTTTGCGCCGAGTGGCAAAAGTTGCCATTCGTTGCCCTCGACACCGAATTCATGCGGGTCGACACCTTTTATCCGATCGCAGGTCTGCTGCAGATTGGCGATGGCGAACGCGCTTACCTGATTGATCCGCTGACCATCGATAACTGGCAACCTCTGGCCGCGTTGCTGGAAAACTCAGCCGTGGTCAAAGTCGTGCATGCGTGCAGTGAAGACCTTGAAGTCTTGCTGCGCCTGACCGGCAGCCTGCCGGCGTCGCTGTTCGATACGCAACTGGCCGCCGCTTACCTGAACCTTGGGTTCTCGATGGGATATTCGCGACTGGTGCAGGAAGTGCTCGGCATCGATCTGCCCAAGGGCGAGACCCGTTCCGACTGGTTGCAACGTCCGCTTTCCGAAACACAGATCAGTTACGCCGCGGAAGATGCCGTACATCTGGCAGAGGTGTTCGTAAAACTGCGCCCGAAGCTTTCCGACGACAAATATGCCTGGGTGTTGGAGGACGGTGCCGAACTGGTCGCCAACCTGCGCCGCGAGATCGACCCGTACGAGGTCTATCGCGACGCCAAACTGGCCTGGAAGCTATCCCGCGCTCAACTCGCGGTACTGCGTGAACTCTGCGCGTGGCGCGAAAAAGAAGCCCGTGCCCGTGACCTGCCGCGCAATCGCATCATCCGCGAGCATTCGCTGTGGCCGCTGGCGCGCACGCAGCCAGACAACCTTGGCGCGTTGGCGAAGATCGAAGACATGCATCCGCGTACCGTGCGTCAGGACGGCGAGTTTCTGCTTGATCTGATCAAGCGCTCTGGCAGTGTGTCGCCCGATCAATGGCCGCCCGCCGTGCCGGAGCCGTTGCCAGTGGACGCCGCCGCACTGCTCAAACAGCTGAAAGCCATCGGCCAGGTTGAAGCCGAGCGTCTGAACATTGCGCCGGAACTGATGCTGCGCAAGAAAACCCTGGAAGCGCTGCTCAAAAGCGGCTTCCCCAATGGTCCCTACCAATTGCCTGATTCGCTGCGTGGCTGGCGCCGCGAATTGATGGGCCAGGCGCTGCTCGACAGCCTGGCCACCGCCGGAGAACAGCCTTGAAACGTATTTGCTCCATCTACCGCAGCACCAAACGCAATGAAATGTACCTTTATGTACTCAAAAGCGATGCTCTGGAACGCGTACCGGAAACCTTGATGGCCGCCTTCGGCAAAGCCATCCACGCCTTCGACCTGGTGTTGAGCCCGGAGCGCAAACTGTCGCGCGAGGACATCACGGTGGTGCTGGAGAACCTCGACAAGCAGGGTTACCACCTGCAAATGCCACCGGCCGAGGACGAGTACATCGAACATTTGCCGGAAGAGTTGTTGCGACGCAACGACCCTATGTGATCGGTAGACAGGCTCTGTTCAGAGTCTTGATGAAACACTGGAATGATTTTGGCGATGGTCGCGCTGGCAGGGCGAAGCTCTGTCGGCGGCCGTCTGCACTGTTTTTGAAAGGTTTGATGCATGCGCGTTCTGATTGCTGAACACGACCACCCGGTGTACGCCCGCCTGTTGCGGGAGGCCGCGCCTGATCTGGAAGTCTTGACCAGTGGCGACTCTGCCGAACTGGCCCGACAGGCTGCCGATTGCCCGATCTGGCTCGGCCAGCCTGATTTACTGGCGACTTTGCTGCGCCAGGGTCACCAACCACAATGGCTGCAATCGACATGGGCTGGCATTACGCCGCTGCTGGCGGACGGCCTGCCGCGGCACTACCGCCTGACCCGCGCCGTGGGGATTTTTGGCCAGGTGATGGCCGAGTATGTGCTCACCTACATGCTGGGCCATGAGCGCGAAGTGCTGGCGCGGTTGGTCAGCCAGGTCGAACGCAAATGGGACAGTCGCCATGGTCAGAGCCTGGCGGGGCGCAAGGTGCTGATTGTCGGCACGGGTGACATCGGCCAGACCGTTGCGCAGTTCCTGATGCCGTTTGGCGTTGAACTGTATGGCATTGCCAGCAGTGCCCGGGAGCAGGCGCCATTTGTCGAAGTCGGCACGATGGCGGATTTGCCGCGCTTGGTCGGTGAAGTGGATTATGTAATCAATCTGCTGCCAAACACCCCAAACACCCACGATATCTACGATGCGGCGCTGTTCAGGCAGTTCAAGCCAACCGGACTGTTCATCAATGTCGGGCGTGGCGTTGCGGTGGTCGATGCTGATCTGGTGGAAGCCTTAAAAGAAGGTCATTTGGCAGGTGCGGTGATTGATGTCTGCCGCCAGGAGCCACTGCCGCAGCGCCATCCGTTCTGGACAGCCTGGGGTCTGTTGCTGACGGGACACAGTTCGGCACCGACTTCGCCATCGTTGATGGTCAAACTGTTTGTCGAGAACCTGCGGGCCTATCAGGCGGGCGAGGCATTGCGCGGGGAAGTGGATTTCAATCGCGGGTATTGAGCCCAGTGCGATCAAAACTGTAGGAGCGAGCCTGCTCGCGATGGACGGGAACGATAACGTGCCCTGTCTGAATGATCGCGGCGTCTGGGCATTCTTCGCCAGCAGGCTGGCTCCTACAGGTACAACGGTGCCCTCATTTAGAGGGAGAAATCGCCTTCAGTGGCCAGTTCGCTCAACGGACGACGCGGGCTTGGCTCTTCACGAGCTTGCAGGTACTCGGCCAGGGTGGCCTTGTCGCCCAGCTTGCCGACTGCCACGGCCGCGTGCAGGGCATAGCCTTCAGGAATGTTCAGCTCCTTGCGGGTCAGTTCCTGGTCGAAACCGGCCATGCCGTGAGTGTGCCAGCCACTCAGGCTCGCTTGCAGCGCCAGGTGGCCCCAGGCCGAACCGGTGTCGAAGGTGTGCCACAGCGCCGGGGTTTCTTCAGTGGCGCCAGGTACCGCGAAAGTGGTTTTCGAAATCACGATGACCAGTGCCGAGGCGTGTTGCGCCCAGCTTCGGTTGAACTCGTTCAACAGGCCCAGATAGCGTTCCCAGTTTGGCGTATCGCGACGCGCGTAAAGAAAGCGCCAAGGCTGCGAGTTGTACGCCGACGGTGCCCAGCGGGCGGCTTCGAAGAAGCTCAGCAGGGTTTCTTCTGGAATGGCCTCGCCGGTAAAGGCGCGGGGCGACCAGCGATCGGTGAACTGGGGGTGAATGGCGTACTCGGCAACGCGTGGGTTTGCACTCATCAAGAGATTCCTTGCGACGTTTGAAAGTAGGGGCGACGCAAAACCCTACTTGGCGGCGCCAAAACTGACAAGCGCGTTCTACCGACAGTCGCCAATGCTTGGCCCACAGGGCTGCGGGCACTAGACTGGCGGCCTTTTCATCACCTGATGTCGATGCTCGAGCCATGGCCGCCAAAGTAGAACCGTTCTGGAAACGCAAAACCCTCGATCAACTCGATCAAGAGGAATGGGAATCGCTGTGCGACGGTTGTGGCCTGTGCTGCCTGCAAAAGCTTGAAGATGAAGACGACAACAGCGTCTATTACACGCGCATCGCCTGCAAACTGCTGGACTTGAAAACCTGCCAGTGCACCGATTACCCGAACCGCCGCGACTCCGTACCCGATTGCATCCAGCTCACGCCCGGCAAGGCTGACGAGTTCAAGTGGCTGCCACCGACCTGCGGTTATCGCCTGGTCAGCGAAGGCAAGGATTTGCCACTCTGGCATCACCTGGTCTGTGGTGATCGCGACGCAGTGCACCACGAGCGTATTTCCCAGTCCGGACGCATGCTCGCCGAAGGCAGCGTGCCGGAAGATGATTGGGAAGATCACCTGATTTTCCGCGCGGGTTAAGCGAACTGCGAGTCAACGGTTTCACCAAGGAGTGTGTATGGCTGTGGGGTGGCAGCGGGCGCTGATCGCAGGAATATGGCTATTGAGTTCGCCGGTGTGGGCGGCGAAGAAGGTCGATCTGGATTACCACGTGCTGCTGTTACCGCACAGTGATCAGGCGCAAGTGCGCTTGACCCTGGCCCAGGGCTCGGCGGTACGCAGCCTGGATTTCGCCCTCGGCGACGGCAGCCGTTACAGCGATTTCAAGGCCGACGGTCAATGGCAGCTCACACCCGGCAAGCAGGCCCGCGGCATCTGGCGCCCGGCGTCGGACAAGGCCAGCCTGACCTATCGCGTGCGTATCAGCCATGGCCGCAAAAGCGCCAGCTTCGATACACGCATGACACCGAGTTGGGCGTTGATGCGCGGCGACGATCTGGTGCCCGCCGCCAGGCTTGATCAGCAGGACGGGATCGAACTGGTTTCACGCCTTGAGTTTGAGTTGCCCAATGGCTGGAAAAGCGTCGAGACGGCCTGGCCGCGAATCGGCAAGAACAAGTTCCGCATCGACAACGTTTCCCGTCTGTTCGACCGGCCCACGGGCTGGATGCTTGCGGGCAACCTTGGCAGCCGCCGCACCCGGCTCGGTGAAACCGAAGTCACGGTGACGTCCCCGCAAGGCCAGGGCATGCGGCGAATGGATGTACTGACGCTGCTGACGTTTGTCTGGCCGCAAGTCCAAGCTGTGTTTCCTCGGCACCCCACCAAGTTATTGATTGTGGGTGCCAACGATCCGATGTGGCGCGGTAGCGTGGCGGCGCATGAGTCGATCTACTTCAACAGTCGCCTGCCACTGGTCAGCGAAAGCGGCGGCAGCGCGCTGGTGCGTGAATTGGTCCAGGTGTTCGGTCGGATCAATGACTCACAGCGCAGTGACTGGATCAGCGAAGGATTTGCCGAGTACTACGCCATTGAATTGCTGCGCCGCGCCGGCGGCATGAGCGATGAGCGGTTCGAGAGCCTGCATGGAAAACTGCTCAAGTCTGGCCAGAAGGTCACGACATTGCGCGGGGAGCAGGTCAATCCGGCGCAAGTGGCCAGGGCAGTGGTGTTGTTGCAGGATCTGGACCGCGAGATTCGCCTGAAGACGCGCAACAAGCGTTCGCTGGATGATGTGGTGCGCGGAGCGATGCGGCTGGAAAGCATCGATACCAAGGTGTTCGTGCAGCTCAGTGAGAGCGTACTTGGTGAGCCTTCCAGGGTGTTGGATAGCGAGTTGCTTCGGTAAAGATCAAAAGACGCAGCCTGCCGGCGCTCCTGCAAATGAGCTTTGCAGGTGCGCCGGCAGGCTGCGATCTTGTGATTTTCAGGCTTTCGGCGACTTCAACGAATCATTGCCGGTGACCGTAGCGGTTTTGGTCGCCGCTTCGGCATTGGCCTTCAGCGTCTTCAACTCTTCACCGGCACGCTGGATTCTTGCGCGCACGTTGTCCATGTCCTGACGACTTTTTTCCAGCAGGCTTTTGGCCGAGCTGTGGCCGGTGATGCCACGGGCCAGGGCCACGCCGCCGATAGCCACCTGGATCAGGCCAAAGATGCCGCCGCGCCGCAGACCCTTGCCGACCATTACCACGCCCCCGGCCAGCGAGCCGATGCGTTCCCAGCCCTGAACGTTTTGATCGGACGGGCTCTGGAAGGGGGTGGATTCGATGCGCTCTACGCGTTTGAGTTCGCTCATGATCTGTCTCCAGGCAGCAAGGACTGTTTCAGTAATCGATAGTTAAGCTGACTGCGCAGGCGTGCCGCTTGTTCCATCGAATGTGCGGCAACTCAGCGGAATTTTGGTCCCGAACGAGTATTGAGACCTTTGGCCATGCGGTCGTAGAGCACGACGTTGACCGTAGCGGCCAGGTTCATGCAGCCGGTGGTCGGGATGTAGACCACGTCTTCGCACCAGTCGCGAATTTCCTTATCCAGCGAACCGTCTTCCGGGCCGAAGATGTACAGCGCGCGGTCCGGGTGGGTGTACTCGGGCAGCGGACGGGCGCCCTCGACCAGTTCCACGGCGACCGGAACGCAATTGAGGGGCAGGATTTTCTTCAGGTCATCGATGCCGATCAGTGGGATGTCGTAATGGACGCGCTTGGTATCGGTGACGAAATCGGCGGCCCGTTCATAACGCTTGCCGGTGTAGAACACCGACGCCACGCCATAGCAGCCAGCGGCGCGCATCACGGAGCCGACGTTCTCCGGTGATTTGGGGTTGAACAAACCAATGCAGCTGTACCGTTTGTCTGCCACGAGCGGGGTGCCTTTTGCGAAAAAAGCGCGATTATACGGGGATTGGGGGAGGGGTGGTCAGTGATCGTTCCCACGCTCCGCGTGGGAATGCATCCCGTGACGCTCTGCGTCACATTCAAAAGCGGAACGCGGAGCGTCCCTGGCGGCATTCCCACGCAGAGCGTGGGAACGATCAGTGCAAGACCTTCAGTCTTCTTTCTTCATCAAGCCGGCCAGCGCGGCAAACGGGTTATGCGTGGCCTTGGCGATTTTCGGCGTGCTCAGCGAGCCTTCGCCGAAGTATTGCTGGTCGGTATAACGCGAGTGCTCGTTATCGTGGCAGTACAGGCACAGCAACTCCCAGTTCGAGCCGTCCTGTGGATTGTTGTCATGGTTGTGGTCGCGGTGGTGCACGGTCAGTTCGCTCAGGCGCTTGCCGGAGAACT
>NZ_RCOE01000136.1:0-8297 GCF_004321495.1 Pseudomonas sp. Sample_10 | reverse complement strand
TGTTTTTCGGCGAACTCCACCACCGAGGGATGGTCACTATCGATGAAGCGGCCGGGGCTTAGGTACTCATGCATGCGACGATCTCCTGGGGAAGCCCCGAGTCTATCGAGAGGTTCAGCACAGAGATAACGACGTTTCGGCCAAATATGAGCGCTTAGCCGCCCGTTAAATGAACGATTTACCAAGCCTGTTGCCAACCGGACCTACAGAAATCATCCGGGATTTCCCACGATTTCAATCACCTCGCTCCGCCCCCCCTGTTTTGCGGATGCCGTCTAAGCTCTGTGGGTTGGCTCGCCCTGGTTTCACGGAGGATTAAATATGCTGCTGTTGTGGATACTGGTTCTGGTTGTCGGGATCGCTTATTTAGCCCACCGTCGCATCGCCCCGCTGCCCGCCATGGGCATCGTGGCTGTCTACCTGCTGGCAATGGGCATCTTCAGCCGCGCGCCGGGCTGGCTGTTGCTGGTTTTCTGGCTTCTGCTCGCTGCGGTCGCTGCGCCGTTACTGCTGCCTGACCTGCGCCGCAAATTCTTCAGCGCGCCGATGTTCAACTGGTTCCAGAAAACCCTGCCGCCCATGTCGCAAACCGAACGCGACGCCATTGAAGCGGGTACGGTGTGGTGGGATGGCGAACTGTTCAGTGGTCGTCCGGACTGGAACAAACTGCTGTCCTACCCCAAGGTACAACTGAGCGAAGAGGAACAGGCCTTCATCGACGGCCCAACCGAAGAACTCTGCGCCATGGTCAGTGACTACCAGATCGGTCAAACCATGGACCTGCCAGCCGAGGCCTGGACGTACATCAAGGAAAACGGTTTCTTCGCCCTGATCATCCCCAAGGAATTTGGCGGCAAGGGCTTCTCGGCGTATGCCCACTCACAAGTGGCGATGAAACTGGCCAGCCACAGTGGCGACCTCGCCTCCACCGTGATGGTCCCCAACTCCCTCGGTCCCGCTGAGTTGCTGCTGCATTACGGCACCGACGAGCAACGTAACCACTACCTGCCACGCCTGGCACGGGGCGACGATATTCCGTGTTTCGCCCTCACCGGCCCAATGGCCGGCTCCGACGCCGGCGGTATGCCCGACACCGGGGTGATCTGCAAAGGTGAGTGGGAAGGCCAGGAAACCCTGGGCCTGCGTCTTAACTGGGAAAAGCGCTACATCACCCTGGGGCCTGTCGCCACCCTGCTCGGCCTCGCCTTCAAGGCTTACGACCCGGACCATCTGCTGGGCGACAAAGAAGACCTGGGCATCAGCCTCGCGCTGATTCCGACCGACATTCCCGGCGTGGAAATCGGTCGTCGTCACCTGCCACTGGGCGCAGCGTTCATGAACGGTCCGAACTCCGGCAAGGACGTTTTCATCCCGCTGGAGTTCCTCATCGGCGGCCAGGAAATGCTCGGCAAAGGCTGGATGATGCTGATGAATTGCCTGTCGGTCGGGCGTTCGATTTCCCTGCCGGCGGTGGGTACCGGCATGGCCAAGTTCACCAGCCTGGTGACAGGCCAGTACGCGCAGATTCGCGAACAGTTCAACGTGCCGATTGCGGCGTTCGAAGGCATTCAGGAATCCATGGCCCGCATCGGCGGCAACGCCTGGATGATGGATGCCGCGCGGATGCTGACGGCCAATGCGGTGGACCTGGGCGAGAAACCTTCGGTGCTGTCGGCGATTCTCAAGTATCACCTCACCGAACGGGGCCGTGAATGCATCAGCCACGCCATGGATGTACACGGCGGCAAGGCGATCATCCAGGGACCGAACAATTACCTCGCGCGCAAATGGTGTGGCGCGCCGATTTTCATTACCGTCGAGGGCGCGAACATTCTTTCGCGCAATCTGATGATCTTCGGTCAGGGGGCCATTCGCTGCCATCCTTTCGTCCTCAAGGAAATGGCCCTGGCCACCCGTGAAGACAAGGATCAGGCACTGGTTGAATTCGATAGCCTGTTGCTCAGGCACATCGGATTTGCCGTCAGCAATGCCGCGAGCACGCTGGTGCTGAATCTCGGGTTTGGACACCTGGAACATATGCCGGGCGACAGGCTCAGCCAGGGTTATTTCCGCGCTCTCAACCGGCAGGCTGCTGCGTTCGCATTGCTGGCCGATCTCAGCATGATGCTGCTCGGTGGCGAATTGAAACGCCGCGAACGCCTGTCGGCACGCCTGGGCGATGTACTCAGCAACATGTACCTGGCCAGCGCCGCGCTCAAGCGCTACAACGACCTCGACGCGCCGGAACACATGGAGCCGCTGTTTGCCTGGGCCATGGAGGAAAGCCTCGGCCAGGCCGAACGGGCCATGGATGAATTGCTCAACAACTTCCCGAACAAAGTCCTGGCGTGTGTGCTGCGGGTGATCGTGTTCCCGTTCGGTCGTCGCCACAAAGGGCCTTCCGACAAGCTGGGCGCACAGGTTGCTGCGGTTATCGGTCGGGCCAAAGGTGACCCGGCGCTGGAGGAAGTGCTCCTGGGTTGCTACCGCCCGCAATCGCTGGAAGACCCGGTCGGCGCCCTGCAACATGCCTGCAACCTGTCGGGCGCTGCGCAATCCTTGCAGAAAAAACTGCATGTGGCGCTCAAGAGCGGTCAGGTCAAACCGGTCGCAGGCGAGCACGTGATCGATGCAGCGCTGGAGGCCGGCGTGTTGCAACCGGTGGAAGCGCAAGCCCTGCGTGACGCCGAGGCGGCGCGGCGCAAGGTGATCGATGTCGATGACTTCGACAAAGAGGAACTGGCGATAGCCGCGGGGAAGGTCCGCTGATCAAACCGAGCCGCTACACCATGTAAAAACGGGCGCAGGAGCTTTATACTCCCGCGCCCGTTTTGCTCTTGAGGACTTATCTCGTGTCCAACATCGTTGCCGATCATCTCGTATTGCTCGACCACCTGCGCAGCATCCTGGTCGCCGTAGGTGAGGCCGAACAGGTTCCCGACGAAAGCCATGCCTTGTTCCTGGAGCGCTTCGACGAACTGCTTGCACTGCTGCCGGTCGACCCGATCGAAAGCCAATACCTGGGCCAGGACATCCTGTGCCAGGTGATCACCCGCTACCCGCAAATCGCTCACCTGGTCCCGCGCGACCTGCTGTGGTACTTCGCTGGCGACTGCCTGCACTACATGCCTGATGACGAAATCGATCTGTATCAGGCACTGGAAGAACGTCGCTTCGAAGCCGAACAGAACGACGAGCCGTTTGACTGGAACCAGGAAAAGCAGCTACTGGCGTTGTCCAACCAGGACAGCAAGCACTGATCTGAAAGACGTTGTATGAAAAGGCCCGCATGCTGAACATGCGGGCCTTTTTGTTTTGCCGACAGATCGAGTCTTTGCTCAGAACAACCCGTCACTCTCGGGCAGTTCATACTCCGATACCGCCGTACTCAAGCTGTCCGACTTGCCCGGCTTGCCCAACGTCGGCTCTTTCTCCAGGCACTCCACCAGGTAATCGATCAACACCCGAAGCTTGGGCGGCAGGTATCGGGTTGGCGAATGCAGTAACCAGGCGCCGCCGTGGTAGGACGCCAGGAAGGTCCAGTCCGGCAGCACTTGCACCATCAACCCCTTCTCCAGGGCTCGGCGCGCCGTGAAATAAGGCAGGCTGCCAATGCCGATGTGCTGCAATACCGCGCCAAACCGCACGCCCGTGTGATTGGCGGCATAGCGCCCGCGCACGCCGACAGTGACCAGCTTGTTGCCTTTCTTGAACTTCCACCGCGCATCGCTCGGGGTTTCCCCCAGATAAATGCAACTGTGGTTGAGCAAGTCATGGGGATGAGCCGGTGTTCCATGTTCGGCCAGATACTGCGGTGTCGCGCAGAGCATATGGTCGATCGTCAGCAACTGACGCCCCACCAACCCAGCAGGCGGCCGATCGGTAATGCGTATCGCCAGGTCGACGTGATCGTCGATCAAATCCACCTGACGATCCTCGAGCAACAACTCCACATCCACTTTCGGATAACGGCGCAAGAACTCCGGCATATGCGGATGGATCACGATCCGACCCACCGCTTTCGGCACACTGAGACGCACCACCCCCTCTGGCTCATCGGTGAACTGACCACTGATCTCCATCACTGAACGGGCAGCGTTGACCATCTCCTGGCACCGTTTGAACACCTCTTCCCCGCCGTCGCTCAAACGCAGCTTGCGCGTGGTGCGTTGCAGGAGTCGCGTCGCGAGCGCTTTCTCCAGTCGCGAAATACTGCGGCTGACCGCCGAGGGTGAAGAGCCCAATTGACGTGCCGCTTCGGAGAAGCTGCCGGTCTCGACAACTTTGACGAAAATCGCCATTTCACCAAGAAGAGGCAACGGTAGATTTATGCTCACAACGCAACAGTCCTTTGATGTTTGAACGGATTATCACGCTATTCCACCCTTCATATAATAAAAAACAGAATTTTTTATTCGAGCACGGAACATGACGCTTCGCCTGTTTTTCCATAGTGATGAGCTCAAGGCCAACGTGGAAGTCCTGGACTGCACGCCACACGAGAGCGAATTCGCCGTGGTACTGCGCGCAACACTGTTCCACCCGCAGGGCGGTGGGCAACCCTTCGATACCGGCTGGATTGGCGAAAGCCGAGTGCTGCGCGTAGTCCAGGACCCGGACCGGATCGTCCACTTCGTCGACAGTCCGGTAAAAATCGGTATGACCCAGATCCGGATCGACGAAGAGCGTCGCCAGTTCAATACACGCATGCATTCAGCCGGCCACCTGATCGGCCATTTCGTCCAGGCCATGGGCTGGATGCCGATCAAGGCGCATCACTGGCCTGGCGAAGGGCGTGTGCAGTTCAAACCGACGGAATCGGCCCGGGAAGTTGAAGCGCAAACCCTGCAGGGAGGCATCGAGCAGTGGATCGCCCACAACCTGCCGCGCTTGATATCACTGCGCGAAGGCGCCCGGGAAATAGGTTTCGGTGAACTGCCCGCCTACGGTTGCGGCGGCACCCATGTACGTAGCCTCAAGGAATTGGGCACGGTCACGATCGAATCCCTTTCGCAAAAGAAAGGGACGTTATCCGTCCACTACCACGTGGACTGAGCCTTTGGGCGATGGCCCCCAAGCCATTGCCCGACGCCGGGAGGAGCCTGCACTCGCAGGCTTCGTCGACTCTCTGATAGATGGACCTGAGACATGATGCTAGACGTCGAGCGTCTCGATGAGACGTGCATAAAAAAACTGGCCAATGAAGAAGTCCTCGCCATACGCGTAAAAAATTGGCTACCCACGCCGTTGGCGATGCAGATTGGCGACAAGATCCTCGCACCCGGCTTTGAAGGCTATATCAACGCGCCCAGTATCGGCCGTATCGGCATGGCGTTTTACGAGGCGGAAAACCAGCCGCTGTTGATAGAGGATTATTTCGAACGCGCCACCCGCAACATCGCGGAATTACGCAACCGGTGTGCGCCCTACCCGTCGCCGGTCGACACCCTGCGCTGCATGCTCGACGAATCCTGGCCGGCGGGAGCGCACCTGGAAAACCTCTACGGACGCAAGATGTACGTCGGACTCTCCCGCGTGGTGAAACCCGGTGTGTGCTTTCTTGCCCATCACGACATCTTCGCCAAGGACGCCCCGGACAGCTTCCAGGCCAGAAGCCTGGAGGCGCAGTTCGCCTGCAACGTCTACCTGAACATGCCCACCGAAGGCGGTGCTCTGCAGATGTGGGACGACGACATTTCCCCGGAACAATTCGACGAAATGCGCGGCGACAGTTACGGCATCGAACCGGCTTTGCTTGGTACGCCAGCGCTGGAGATTCTCCCCGCTCCCGGGGATTTCATCATGTTCAACTCCCGCCGCATGCACTCAGTGACCCAGGGCGTGGCCGAACCACGCCTGAGCCTTTCATTTTTTGTCGGCTATCGCGGCACGGCTTCCCCCCTGACTTTCTGGAGTTGAGATGCTTTCAAATTACCTGGGTGAATTTCTGGCGCTGGCAATCGTGCACTTTCTCGCCGTGGTCGCCCCCGGTCCGGACTTCGCCGTAACCATCCGCCAAAGCGTACGTTTTGGCCGATGGGTGGGGATCTGCACCGCACTGGGCATCGGCGCCGGCATTTCCGTGCATGTGCTGTATACGGTGCTGGGCGTCGGCGCTTTGATGCACACCACGCCATGGCTGCTCACGGTGGCCAAGGTCGTGGGCGCCGCCTACATCCTGTATCTGGGCGTCAGCCTGATTCGCAGCCAGCCCAGATCCGTACTCGAGGGCGATAAAGTCACTGATGAACCGGTTATCCAGCAGACATCGCTGAAGGCCTTCACCACCGGTTTTCTGACCAACGCCACCAACCCGAAGGCCACACTGTTTTTCCTGGCGATTTTCACCACGCTCATCAGCGCCACCACACCACTGAAGATTCAGGCGCTCTACGGGGTGTGGATGTGCCTGGTAAACGCCCTGTGGTTTGTGATCGTGGCGCTGTTCTTTTCCAGCTCCAAGGTCAGACTGCTGTTCATGCGCATGGGCCATTGGTTTGAACGCACCATGGGTGTGGTCCTGATTTTGTTTGCGGGGCGGTTGATGTTGTCGATGTAAACGCGCAGCAACTCCGATCTGGGCTTAGAAGAGTGGCGGCAAGATTCTGCCCCTCTTCGACTCCGTGAACCCGGGACCTCTGGCGAGAAGGCTTACGGTTCGATCCTTAAACTACTCACTCAATCGCAACTTTAGCCTGAGTAGTGGCAATCACCCTGTCGCCATAAGCAGCGTTGCAGACCACATCACAGAGTTTTCCGTCAGTAGACACGGAGGAGAAACAAGCACTGAACAGCAGTTGTTTATCGGCAGAAACCAGCTCGTCTGCCGCTAATGTCACATGTAAGAGCCTAAAGGGAGTAACCCGACCCACCTTATGATCCAGTAGCCGAGACATGACCTGACTCAGACCATACATGACAACTGCCACGGGCCACGTCGGGTAGTCAGGGAAGTGTCCTTCACACCTGGCTGCCGAGAACCCAACACTTTCAGCAGTGATCTCCTGCTCACTCAACGTAAGCACCGACAATGGGAACGCTTCAGCGTATGGAGAACTAACAGAGCTCGAGGTAGTGGGCACTAGATGGTTTGAGAAGAGCTTTTGAAATGTCTTTTCTGACAGCACTTGGTAATCCACGGACAACTCTGCGTACAACTGCCCCTCGATCAACAGCTCGGTTCTTGCGAGCACCCTTTTTCGTGACCTTTCAACGATCTTGGCCCGAGCGGTCATCAACGGAGTTCGTCCATACCTCATGGGGTTGTACCGCAAATCCCAGTGAGCTCGTGAGGCCAAGTAATACACACGCTCACCTTCAACCTGCGCCAGCGCAGCAGCGCACGACCCCAGGATAGCCAAGTGGCGCCCGGCCTCGGCCGTAGCCAATGGTCCGAGCTCGCTCCCCAGCGGTTGCTCAGGCTTGAAATCCCCCCAGATATCCCACTCGCCAGAGACTTTGTAGAGCGAATCAAATGCAAAATATGGGCGCTGTACTGCAATGCTCGTGGCCATCTGCGCCATGTTGACCGCAGTTCGATCTTTCTGAGTTGGAATCTGGAACACCTGACTCATGGCTGCCTTTCTTCCTATCGGTGATGACAAGAACATTGCTTGACCCTGTGGCACACCTAAACAGTAGGGCAAAACCTACATGACCGAACCTGTCAAAAATTACAGTTCGACTGCAAAGACGACCGACGGCACCAGATTGCGGTCCACCCCTTCCGGGCAGCCCAGGTCTTCGAGCTTGGCCAGCCAACAAGAAATGGAAGTGTCATTGCTTGGCCCCGTTGGGGCCTAAGAACAGCGCCAGCCCCCAAAATTTTGAGGGTGGAGTTCATACCGGAAGAACACGCGCAAACAAAAACGCCGCTCATTGCTGAGCGGCGTTTTTGTTGAATATGGAGCGGGAAACGAGACTCGAACTCGCGACCCCGACCTTGGCAAGGTCGTGCTCTACCAACTGAGCTATTCCCGCAAATGGCGTCCCCTAGGGGACTCGAACCCCTGTTACCGCCGTGAAAGGGCGGTGTCCTAGGCCACTAGACGAAGGGGACACGCTGCCCGGAACACATGGTGTGTGTTTCGGTGCCCAGACCCGCATCCGAAGACTTGGTTCTGGTTTCACTCAGCCCTGCCCGAAAGCAACGCTGTTTAAAATTGGAGCGGGAAACGAGACTCGAACTCGCGACCCCGACCTTGGCAAGGTCGTGCTCTACCAACTGAGCTATTCCCGCAAATGGCGTCCCCTAGGGGACTCGAACCCCTGTTACCGCCGTGAAAGGGCGGTGTCCT
>NZ_RCOE01000060.1:0-8369 GCF_004321495.1 Pseudomonas sp. Sample_10 | reverse complement strand
CTTGCTCATCAACTCCGCCTCAGCCTGGGTCAAGCCGCAGGACTGGGTCAGTTCGTCGACGCTCGCGCCCATCCCGACCAGTCGCGCCGCCTGGGCGAACGACAGGCTGGTGGGGTCGCGCTGTTCCAGCTGAACGAGTTTGTCCGGCAATGGCGCGACGATCGCACGTAGCTCATGCAGGTCTTCACCCATGCGCACGTTGCCATTCTGATAGTCGTCAACGCGCTTGCCCAGGTCCTTGATGCGCTGATCCCGCTGCGCATCACTCTGGGCCTGTTGTGCGGCGATCTGCTTCTGAGCGCGAATGTACGCCAGGAACATCGCCAGCGTGCCTGCCCAGAACAGGAACAGGACAATGACCGCAACCTCAAGAATCAATCAGATACTCTCCAGTTCCGACCATTCTTCTTCGCTCATCATCTTGTCCAGTTCGACCAGGATCAGCAGTTCGTTGTTCTTGTTGCACACGCCTTGAATGAACTTGGCGGATTCTTCGTTACCGACGTTCGGCGCGGTTTCGATTTCCGACTGACGCAGGTAAACCACTTCGGCCACGCTGTCGACCATGATCCCGACAACCTGCTTGTCGGCTTCGATGATGACGATACGGGTGTTGTCGCTGATTTCGGCATTCATCAGGCCGAAGCGCTGACGGGTGTCGATCACGGTGACCACGTTACCGCGCAGGTTGATGATGCCCAGCACGTAGCTCGGGGCACCCGGGACCGGGGCGATTTCGGTGTAGCGCAGGACTTCCTGAACGCGCATCACGTTGATGCCGTAGGTCTCGTTATCCAGCTTGAAGGTGACCCATTGCAGGATCGGATCTTCGGAACCTTTTGCCGCCGTTGCCTTGTCATTCATACCCTGACCCCTCAAGAAACCGCCCTGGCGGTGTTGTTCTGTTATGTAGTTTTATGCGGCGGTTTACTGCCGCCCATATGCTTTGCGCCGCCGCTGGCGATCAACTCGGCCAGCGCGGAAACGTCGAGCAACGCACACATGTGTTCAATCACCGTGCCGGCCAGCCATGGCCGCTGGCCACGGTGACTGCGCCACTTGATTTCGTTCGGGTCCAGGCGCAACGAACGACTGACTTGATGCACCGCCAGCCCCCATTCGTAACCCTGAACCGAAATGACGTATTGCAGGCCCTGCTTGAAATCGTCGCGATAACGGTCGGGCATGACCCAGCGAGCGGTATCCAGTACTTTCAGGTTGCCGGCCTGGCTCGGCAGGATCCCGAGGAACCACTCCGGCTGACCGAATAACGGCGTCAGTTCATGACCGGCCAGGGAATAAATCGAACCCAGGCACACCAGCGGCACCGCCAGGGTCAAGCCGGCGACATCGAACAACAGGCATTCGAACGGCTCGGCAGCCCAGGAAGGACGACCGTCGGTTTCCAGCGGTGGCGGCGTGTTGGCGGGCGGCAGATGAACTTCGACCACCGGCGCCACCAGCGTTGGCTGCACCTCGGCAACCTTCGGTTCCGGCACTTGCTGTACTTCGGCGACGGGCGCCGCCAGTGTTTGCAGCAATGGCGCGATGGTCGATACCGACGGCAGCATCGACGTGGGTGCTTCGATCACAGCAATTGCCGGACGTGCAGGCACTTCCATCGGCACGGCCGCTTTGGCGACCGGCTCGGCAGTAAAACCAGCCTGCCGGGCGTCACGAGCCTGCTCTTCAAGCACCGCGGCCTGGAACTCATCGAGTGCCGCTTCGTCTTCGACCACCTCAGGCAGCGGGTCAAGCGGAGCCAACAGTTCCTCGGTCACCTCTTGCAGAAGGTTGTCCAGATACGACTGCAGCGCCAATTGCGGACGCGACGTGAGTTTCAATGGCCGGTCAAGACTCATCTCACGCCACCTGCGGAACAAGTTGTGCCGCCAGCAGATGCTTGAGCAAGGCGCGGTAAGCCAGGACGCCGCGACTCTTGCCGTCGAATTGCGAAGGCGTCAGCCCGGCCCGGCTGGCATCGCGCAGGCGGGTGTCCACCGGGATGTAGCCTTGCCAGATTTCTTCCGGAAATTTGTCGCGCAAGACGCGCAGCGTACCGAGGGACGCTTGGGTGCGGCGGTCGAACAACGTTGGCACGATGGTGAACGGCAACGCCTGTTTGCGGGATCGGTTGATCATCGCCAACGTGTTGACCATGCGCTCCAGGCCCTTGACCGCCAGGTGCTCGGTCTGCACCGGGATCACCAGCTGCTGGCTCGCCGCCAAGGCATTGACCATCAGCACACCGAGCAGCGGCGGGCTGTCGATCACCGCGTAATCGAAGTCTTGCCACAACTGCGCCAGGCTCTTGGCGATCACGAGTCCCAGCCCACTCTGCCCCGGCGACTGACGCTCGAGGGTCGCCAGCGCGGTGCTCGAAGGCAGCAGGGAAATGCGCGGGTCGCTGGTCGACAGCAGCAGCTGCCCCGGCAAGCCCTGGGGCACGTTGCCCTTGTGCAGGAACAGATCGTAGTTGCTATGTTCCAGGCTGTCGGGGTCGTAACCGAAATAGCTGGTCATCGAGCCGTGGGGGTCGAGGTCGACCACAACCACGCGCTTGCCCGCCTCGGCCAGCAAACCGGCTAAAGCGATGGATGAAGTGGTTTTACCGACACCACCCTTTTGATTGGCGACTGCCCAGACTCTCATTCGGATTGTTCCTCCCGGCCCAATGAATCGACCGAGAAATAGCTCAACGTGTTAATGCGGGTGACGGAGAATTGACGGCGCTCTCTCGTACCGGCGACTTGACCGGGGTCGGTGCAGTTTGTGTGCCAGCACGCTTCAACGCGGCATCCGGTTGCGCATTGGCAGTTCCAGTGCCAGTCAGGCTGCGGCGTACATCGAGGTTGCGCGACACCACCAGCACCACGCGGCGATTACGTGCCCGGCCTTCTGCCGTGGCGTTGTTGGCGACCGGCTGGAATTCGCCATAGCCCACCGATGCCAGTCGACCGGGATTCACACCCTGCATCGCCAGCATGCGCACAATGCTGGCCGAGCGGGCCGACGACAGTTCCCAGTTGGTCGGGTACTGCGCGGTACGAATCGGCTGATCGTCGGTGAAGCCTTCGACATGAATCGGGTTGTCGAAGGGTTTCAGGATCGCCGCGACCTTATCGATGATGTTGAAGGCAATGTCACTGGGCATGGCGTCGCCACTGCCGAACAACAGGCTGGAGTTCAGTTCGATTTCGACCCACAACTCGTTGCCACGCACGGTCATCTGGTTGGACTGGATCAGATCACCGAACGCCGCACTGATGTCGTCGGCGATGCTCTTCAGCGGATCGCTGCTACCGGCGACGCCGGCGTCGACTTGCTCGCTGTCTTTGACCAACGGCTTGGCCGGGGTCACGGTCTTTGGTCGCTCCTCACCGATCGGAATCGGCTTGAGCGCGCGGTCGCTGTCGGTGAAAACACCGATCAGCGCCTCGGAGATGATCTTGTACTTGCCTTCGTTGATCGACGAGATCGAATACATCACCACGAAAAAAGCGAACAGCAGCGTGATGAAATCCGCGTAGGACACGAGCCAGCGCTCGTGGTTAACGTGTTCTTCCTGATGCCGACGACGAGCCATTAGGTTAGTCCCTTAATCCATGAAGCCTTGCAGCTTCAACTCAATGGAGCGTGGGTTTTCACCTTCGGCGATCGACAGAATCCCTTCCAACAACATTTCGCGATAACGCGATTGGCGCAACGCGATGGATTTGAGTTTGGCGGCAATCGGCAACAGCACCAGGTTGGCGCTGGCTACGCCATAAATGGTGGCCACGAACGCTACGGCGATGCCGCTGCCCAATTGCGATGGGTCAGCAAGGTTGCCCATCACATGGATCAGGCCCATTACTGCACCGATGATGCCGATGGTGGGCGCATAACCGCCCATGCTTTCGAAGACTTTGGCCGCTTCGATGTCGCGGCTTTCCTGAGTGTAGAAATCCACTTCCAGAATGCTGCGGATCGCTTCCGGTTCGGCGCCATCCACCAGCAATTGCAGGCCTTTGCGCGAGTAGTTGTCGGGTTCGGCGTCGGCCACCCCTTCCAGACCGAGCAAGCCTTCCTTGCGTGCGGTCAGGCTCCAGTTGACGACACGATCTACGCCGCCTGCCAGGTCGACACGCGGCGGAAACAGAATCCACGCGAGAATCTGCATCGCGCGCTTGAAGGCGCTCATTGGCGATTGCAGCAATGCCGCACCAATGGTCCCGCCGAGTACGATCAAGGCTGCGGGGCCGTTGGCCAGCGCACCCAGATGGCCGCCTTCGAGGTAGTTGCCGCCGATGATGGCGACGAACGCCATGATGATGCCGATAAGGCTGAGAACATCCATCAGATACACGCCTCGACGATGTGCCGGCCAATGTCGTCCAGGCTGTACACCGCGTCAGCGAGTTCGGCTTTGACGATGGCCATCGGCATGCCGTAGATCACGCAGCTGGCTTCATCCTGCGCCCAGATCGAACTGCCGCCCTGCTTGAGCAGGCGCGCGCCCTCGCGACCATCGGCGCCCATGCCGGTCAACACCACCGCCAGAACTTTGTCACCGTAGGACTTGGCCGCCGAACCGAAGGTGATATCGACGCACGGTTTGTAATTCAAACGCTCGTCGCCCGGGAGGATTTTCACCGCCCCACGGCCGTCGATCATCATTTGCTTGCCGCCCGGTGCGAGCAGGGCCAGGCCAGGACGCAGGATATCGCCGTCCTCGGCTTCCTTGACGCTGATGCGGCAGAGTTTGTCCAGACGCTCGGCGAACGCCTTGGTGAACGCAGCGGGCATGTGCTGGATCAGCACGATCGGCGCCGGGAAGTTGGCCGGCAATTGAGTCAGCACCCGCTGCAAGGCAACCGGGCCGCCGGTAGACGTACCGATGGCCACCAGTTTGTAGGCTTTGCGTTTTGGCGCCGGTGATGACTGCGTGGGCGCATGGGTACGCACCGGAATCGGAGCCGGTGCCGGACGCACAGGTGCGCTGCTGCCGTAACTGCTTGTGGAAGGCGTAGGCGTCGGAGCAGGTGCGGCCACCGGAGCCGGTGCACTGTAGGCGCTGACACGACGGTTGCTGCGCGAAATGCTCAGAATCTTTTCGCACAGCAGTTGCTTGACCTTCTCGGGGTTGCGCGAGATGTCTTCGAAATTCTTCGGCAGGAAATCCACCGCGCCGGCGTCCAGCGCATCGAGGGTTACCCGCGCGCCTTCGTGGGTCAGCGAGGAGAACATCAACACCGGGGTCGGGCAGCGCTGCATGATGTGCCGCACCGCCGTGATGCCATCCATCATCGGCATCTCGTAGTCCATGGTGATCACGTCTGGCTTGAGGGCCAGCGCCTGATCGATCGCCTCTTTGCCGTTGGTCGCCGTACCGACGACCTGGATATTCGAATCCGCTGAAAGAATTTCCGAGACGCGGCGGCGGAAAAACCCCGAATCGTCCACCACCAGGACTTTGACTGCCATAAACACTCCGTTAGACGGGGCGAGGCTCAGTCGCCCCGCTCCACCAGAATCAAATACGCCGTGCGGCGTAACGCTTGAGCATGCTCGGAACATCGAGAATCAGCGCAATGCGGCCGTCACCGGTGATGGTGGCGCCGGACATGCCCGGGGTTCCCTGGAGCATTTTGCCCAATGGCTTGATGACCACTTCTTCCTGGCCCACCAGTTGATCGACGACGAAGCCGATCCGCTGGGTGCCCACCGAAAGGATCACCACATGGCCTTCGCGCTGCTCTTCGTGAGCGGCGGAGCTGACCAGCCAGCGCTTGAGGTAGAACAACGGCAGCGCCTTGTCCCGCACGATCACCACTTCCTGGCCGTCCACCACGTTGGTGGTCGACAGGTCGAGGTGGAAGATTTCGTTAACGTTCACCAGCGGAAAGGCGAACGCCTGGTTGCCGAGCATGACCATCAGCGTCGGCATGATCGCCAGGGTCAACGGCACCTTGATGACGATCTTCGAACCCTGGCCCTTGGCCGAGAAAATATTGATCGAACCGTTGAGCTGGGAAATCTTGGTTTTCACCACGTCCATGCCCACGCCACGACCCGACACGTCGGAGATCTCGGTCTTGGTCGAGAAACCCGGGGCGAAAATCAGGTTGTAGCACTCGGTATCGCTCAGTCGATCGGCCGCGTCCTTGTCCATCACGCCGCGTTTTACCGCGATCGAACGCAACACGTTCGGGTCCATGCCCTTGCCGTCATCGGAGATCGACAACAGGATGTGATCGCCTTCCTGTTCCGCGGCGAGAATGACCTTGCCGCCGCGGGCCTTGCCCGAGGCTTCGCGTTCTTCCGGCGACTCGATGCCGTGGTCGACCGCGTTGCGCACCAAGTGGACCAACGGATCGGCCAAGGCCTCGACAAGGTTCTTGTCGAGGTCGGTCTCTTCGCCGACCAGCTCCAGGTTGATCTCTTTCTTGAGCTGGCGCGCCAGGTCGCGAACCAGGCGCGGGAAGCGCCCGAAGACCTTCTTGATCGGTTGCATCCGGGTCTTCATGACCGCGGTTTGCAGATCGGCCGTGACCACGTCGAGGTTGGACACGGCTTTGGACATGGCTTCGTCGGCGCTGTTGGCACCCAGGCGGACCAGGCGGTTACGCACCAGCACCAGTTCGCCGACCATGTTCATGATTTCGTCGAGACGCGCGGTGTCGACCCGCACAGTGGTCTCGGCTTCGCTGGCAGGCTTTTCCGCGGGCGGCGCGGCCGCGGCACGGGCCGGAGCCGGTGCAGCGGCGGCAGGTGCCGGCTTCGCGGCTTCGGCCTTCGGTTCAGGAGCCTTGGCCACCGGCTTCGGTGCCGCAGCCTTGGCGACAGGCGCCGCAACCGAGGCGCTCGCGCCGGTTGCCGTGCCAGCCGTGGCGCCCACTTCAGTGAACTTGCCCTTGCCGTGCAATTCGTCGAGCAGCGATTCGAATTCGTGATCGGTAATCAAGTCACTGCCGGCCGCCGCAGCGGTTGGCGCAGCAGGCGTCGGCACCGAAGCGATGGCCGATTCCAGCGCATCCACGGCAAAGTTGCCCTTGCCGTGCAGTTGGTCGAGCAGTGCTTCGAATTCGTCGTCGGTGATGTCAGAACTGTCGCCCGCGGCTTTCGGAGCCTGCGGCGCGGCAGGGGCCGCCGGTGCCACCGCATCAACGGCAAACTGGCCTTTACCGTGCAACTGGTCGAGCAACGACTCGAACTCGGCGTCGGTGATTTCGTCGCTGGCCGCAGTATCGGCGGCGGGCGCTGGAGCAGCCGCCGGCGCCTCGGCCTGGGCCTTGACGGCGTTCAGCGAGTCCAGCAGTTGTTCGAATTCATTGTCGGTGATGTCGCCTGACTCGCTTTGAGCGGCAGGTTCTTCAGCCACTTCGGCGACGGGTGCTGGCGCTGCCTCGTCAGCCGATTGCGGCTCGGCCAGACGGGCCAGTGCCGCGAGTAATTCCGGCGTGGCAGCCGTGATCGGGCCACGCTCGCGGACTTCGCTGAACATGCTGTTCACCGCGTCCAGTGCTTCGAGAACCACGTCCATCAATTCCGAGTCAACGCGACGTTCACCCTTGCGCAGGATGTCGAACACGTTCTCGGCGATGTGGCAGCACTCCACCAGCTCGTTGAGCTGGAGGAAGCCGGCGCCCCCTTTTACAGTGTGAAAACCGCGAAAAATTGCATTGAGCAGATCCGCATCATCCGGTCGGCTTTCCAGCTCGACCAGCTGTTCGGACAGTTGCTCTAGAATCTCGCCGGCCTCAACCAGGAAATCCTGAAGGATCTCTTCATCGGCGCCGAAGCTCATTAATGGTGTGCTCCTACAGGTCTAAAAACCCAAAAAACCTGAAATTCCTGAAACTCTAGAATCCAAGGCTGGATAACAAATCGTCCACATCGTCCTGACCGGACACAACGTCTTCTCTTTTATCGGCATGAATCTGCGGACCTTCACCCTGAGAGAGATGTTTTTGTGGATCTTTTTCTGCAAGCATTGCTTCACGGTCATGCTCGATGCCCGCAAAACGGTCAACCTGACTGGCCATGAGCACGAGCTTGAGCAGGTTGCTCTCGACTTCGGTGACCAGTTGGGTCACACGCTTGATGACTTGACCTGTGAGGTCCTGATAATCCTGGGCCAGCAGAATATCGTTGAGGTTGCCCGACACGGCACGGTTGTCTGTGCTGCTGCGCGTCAGGAACCCGTCGACTCGCCGGGCCAGTTCGCGGAACTCTTCAGCCCCGACTTCGCGACGCATGAACCGCCCCCAATCCGTGCTCAAGGCCTGGGCTTCGTCAGCCAGGCTGTTGACCAGCGGCGTGGCGTTTTCCACCAGGTCCATGGTGCGGTTGGCTGCGGCCTCGGTCAGCTTGACCACATAACCCAG
>NZ_RCOE01000126.1:0-1691 GCF_004321495.1 Pseudomonas sp. Sample_10 | reverse complement strand
TGTCTGCGATCTCCTGAAACTCCAGCTCTGCGACAAATCGTAGCACCAGAATTTCACGGTCAATCGGATTCACATACACCAGCCAGCGATCAAGTCCACCCTTCTCCTCGGGTTTCGGCGCCTTTTCTTCAGACGCTTCTTCGAGGGGGTCCAGACTCAATGCGTCCATCAAGCGACGCTTTCGCCGTTCCTTCCGATACTGCGTAATGCACTCGTTGTACGTGATGCTATACAGCCATGTCTTGAACTTGGATTTGCCTTCGAAGTTCTTCAGGCCGTACAGCACCTTCAACATGACTTCCTGACAGACATCGTCTGCGTCGCGATCGTTCCCGAGATATCGTGCACAGACGTTAAATAATGTTCGTTGGTAACGCCGCATCAATTCTTCATAGGCGCGCGTTACGTGAAACAGCTCGGAATGCGAGCGCGCGACCAACTCCTCATCAGAGAGCTCGCGGGGGTCGTAGCGCATGGATAGCGATTGGGCTTTATTCAAAACAAGTCGGGCCGACAGTCAGGTCAATGTCCGCCGCAGCCAGCATCAGGCGGCATTTTGCGGCGGCATACATTAGCAGGGTTTGCCGGGTTAGCGGCTACTCACATGCTGCTCAAGCAGGATCCGATTGGAAAGAGAGACTAGCTCACCCTCATCGGTCAGCAATGTGGTTTTAACCGTGCCGATCTCTTCGATCTGCCCTTCGACCTCTCCAACTCGCACTTGTTGCCCAACCTCATACAACTCACGCACATAGATTCCCGCAAGAATCTGACCCGCAATTTCCCGACTTCCCAAACCCATGGCCAGCGCAACTGCCAGACCAACGGTAATCAAAACGATCACGATCACGTGATTGAGCAGGTCAGTCTTGACCTCCAACTGACTGATCGCCACCGAGATGCTGATGATGATCACCAGGCCCTGGGCAATTCGCCCCAACCCGGAAGCGTAGTCCAGTCCTACGCCTTCTGCCGCTCCACGCACCAGCCCATTGGCCAGTTGCGCCAGTAATACACCCACCAGCAACACCAGCGCGGCGCCGAATACCTTAGGCAAATACAGCGCTAGCATATCCAGCGTAGCTGAAACTCTCTCAAGTCCAAGGGATTCTGCGGCAGAAACCAGAAAAATCAGCAGAACGAACCAATAGACGATTTTTCCGATCAATGTGGAGATCGGTACTTGCAGCCCGGCGCGGGACAGCAGCTTGGTCAGACCGGTGCCGCCCATCAGGCGATCCAGGCCGAGCTTGGCGAGCAACTTCGAAAGCAGCGTGTCGAGCAACTTGGCCACGACAAAGCCCAACAGCAGCACAACCAGTGCGCCGAACAGGTTCGGAATGAAGTTGGCAATCTTGGTCCATAACGCAGTCATTGCAGTGACGAGGCTCTGTGTCCAGAGATCAAGTTCCATATTCAATCAGCCTTATCAGCAGTGCGAGCGGTAGGTTTACGAAGACGGGACACCGGCGCGATGTGGGCCGATCCGTTATTCAGGGCGATCATCAGCGCGGGCAACCAACGGCCCAGCAGGCTGAACAGATCACCGGCGCCGACCTGGCGGTTGGCGGTTTTCAGTACGCGCCCCAGGCATGCATCGTCGTCCCGGGTCGACGGCGAGGCCTTGAGCATGTCACGCAAAGACTGTTCAAACGGATCGTGCATACGCACCTCTCGTGATGTCTGTGAAA
>NZ_RCOE01000251.1:0-8642 GCF_004321495.1 Pseudomonas sp. Sample_10 | reverse complement strand
TTATGGCGTAGCTGCCGTTATACGCACCGTGTGCATTGTTAGCAGATTTTTCCTTTACCGCCAGAAAACCGGCCATTGAAGCCTCGGCCCGCAATGCCCCCGAATGCCGGAACGCTGGTTATAATGCGCGGCCTTTTGTGTCAGGCAACATCAGACAGGTACTACAGTCAGGCGTCGTTTTTTTCAGGGCGTCGGCAGTAATTGTTCGATTTCACGGGTCAACGGGATACCTTTTGATCCAGGTAGCGGCGCAGGCCAGGCCGCTCAACCAGACTCGCCGAGGCCCTAACTGCGTGCCTGCGAGCCTGCTTTCACAATTTGTCAGGTGGTTTTATGGACAGCATCAACAGCCGCATCGCCGAGGAACTCGGTGTACGCCCACAACAGGTCGAAGCGGCCGTCGCGCTACTCGATGAAGGCTCTACCGTTCCCTTCATCGCCCGTTACCGGAAAGAAGTGACCGGCAGCCTCGATGACACCCAGTTGCGTCATCTGGAAGAGCGTCTGCGCTACCTGCGAGAACTCGACGAACGGCGCATCAGCATCCTCGCGAGCATCCAGGAGCAAGGCAAGCTGACGCCGCAACTGGAACGCGACATCAAACTCGCCGACACCAAGACCCGCCTCGAAGACTTGTACCTGCCGTACAAGCAGAAGCGCCGCACCAAGGGCCAGATCGCCCTGGAAGCCGGCCTCGGCGAATTGGCCGATGGCTTGTTCAACGACCCGACCCTGAGCCCGGAAACCGAAGCCGCACGTTTCATCGACGCGGAAAAAGGCGTGGCCGATGTGAAGGCGGCCCTCGAAGGCGCCAAATACATCCTGATGGAGCGCTTCGCCGAAGACGCCGGCCTGCTCGACAAGCTGCGCAACTACCTCAAGCAGGAAGCGACCCTCAGTGCCCGCGTGATCGCCGGCAAGGAAGAGGAAGGCGCCAAGTTCCGTGATTACTTCGAACACGACGAACCGCTGAAAAGCATGCCGTCGCACCGCGCCCTGGCGATTTTCCGAGGCCGCAACGAAGGCATCCTCAGCTCCGCACTGAAAGTCGGCGACGAACTGCCGGGCACCATGCACCCGTGCGAAGGCATGATCGGCCAGCAATTCGGCATCCAGAACCAGAACCGTGCCGCCGACAAATGGCTGGGCGAAGTGGTGCGCTGGACCTGGAAGGTCAAGCTCTACACCCATCTGGAAACCGACTTGCTGGGTGAGCTGCGCGACGGCGCGGAAACCGAAGCGATCAATGTGTTCGCACACAACCTGCACGACCTGCTGCTGTCGGCGCCGGCCGGCCCGCGCGCGACCCTGGGCCTCGACCCGGGCCTGCGTACCGGTTGCAAGGTGGCCGTCGTCGATTCCACCGGCAAGCTGCTCGATCACGCCACGGTTTACCCGCACGTGCCGCATAACAAGTGGGACCAGACCATCGCGATTCTCGCCGCCCTGTGCGCCAAGCATTCGGTGGATCTGATCGCCATCGGCAACGGCACTGCCAGCCGTGAGACCGACAAGCTCGCCGCCGAACTGATCAAAAAATACCCGGCGATGAAGATGACCAAAGTCATGGTCTCGGAGGCTGGTGCATCGGTTTACTCGGCTTCGGAACTGGCGTCCAAGGAATTCCCGGATCTGGATGTATCGATCCGTGGCGCGGTGTCGATTGCCCGTCGCTTGCAAGACCCGTTGGCGGAGCTGGTCAAGATCGATCCGAAATCCATCGGTGTCGGCCAGTACCAGCACGACGTGTCGCAACTGAAACTGGCGCGTGGCCTGGACGCCGTGGTCGAGGATTGCGTGAACGCCGTAGGCGTGGACGTGAACACTGCTTCCGTGGCGCTGCTGGCGCGCATCTCCGGCCTCAACGCGACCCTGGCGCAGAACATCGTCAGCCATCGTGACGAGCACGGCGCGTTCAAAACCCGCGCAGCCTTGAAGAAAGTCGCACGCCTGGGCGAGAAAACCTTTGAACAGGCCGCCGGCTTCCTGCGTGTCATGAACGGTGAAAACCCGCTGGACTCGTCGGCGGTGCACCCGGAAGCCTATCCGCTGGTCCAGCGCATTGCCGCTGAAACCGACCGCGACATCCGCTCGCTGATCGGCGACGCCGCGTTCCTCAAGCGCCTCGATCCGAAGAAGTACACCGACGAAACCTTCGGTTTGCCGACCGTGACCGACATCCTGCAAGAGCTTGAAAAACCTGGCCGCGACCCACGTCCAGAGTTCAAGACCGCCGAGTTCCAGGAAGGCGTCGAAGACCTCAAGGACTTGCAACTGGGGATGATCCTCGAGGGCGTGGTGACCAACGTGACCAACTTCGGCGCGTTCGTCGACATCGGTGTGCATCAGGACGGTTTGGTGCATATCTCGGCTCTTTCCGAGAAGTTCATCAAGGATCCACGCGAAGCGGTGAAAGCCGGTGACGTGGTGAAGGTCAAGGTCATGGAAGTCGACATCCCGCGTAAACGCGTAGGGCTGTCGATGCGCATGAGCGACACCCCGGGCGAGAAAATCGACGGTGCTCGTGGCGCACGTCCGGGCTCGGCCCCGCGTCAATCGCAGAACAGCGCGCCGCGCAAGGAAACCACGGCAGCGGCTCCGGCCAATAACGCCATGGCGTCGCTGTTCGCCAACGCCAAGCAGTTGAAGAAGCGTTGATGGAGATCCCTGCGGGGTATACCGAAAGCGCTTTTTTCAAGTTGCTGGGCTGTCGCTTGCACAGCCTGGAAACCGGGGTGGCGCAAGTCGCCCTGGGGCTTGCGCCAGAACTGCGCAATCGCGCCGGCAAGCTGCACGGTGGGGCTTTGTTCAGTCTGGTGGACATTGCCATGGGGCTGGCCTGTTCCAGCAGCCATGGCTTTGACCAGCAGAGCGCGACCATCGAGTGCAAGATCAACTACATCCGCGCCGTCGAAGGCGGCGAGGTGATGTGCACGGCGCGGGTGATACACCCGGGCCGCCGTACGCTGGTGGTCGAGGCCGATGTGATGCAAGGCGACAAATTGGTCGCAAAAGCGCAAGGCACGTTCGCTGTCCTGTAGCTAGATGTCATCGATTTGAGTTAATTTCGCGATTAGAAACCTGTGGGAGCGAGCCTGCTCGCGATGACGGTGGGACAGACGACATAAATGTTGACTGATCCGCCCTCATCGCGAGCAGGCTCGCTCCCACAGGGATTGCGCAGTGATTGACTGACCGGCATATGGCCTGAGCGGCTCCAAAACCAGGCGAAAACGCCAGTTTCAACTTCACCCTTGTAGACCGTCTTGCCCACCCCCATATTGGGGCGACTGACGCGTGAAGGAATCCAACTTGAGCGAACTTCTCAACCGCCGCCTGGCTCTGCTCGGCGAGCGCGCTAACCTCTCTCTGCTCGAACAGTGCCTTCACGGCATCGAACGTGAATGCCTGCGCGTGACCGGCGAAGGTCGCCTGGCGCAAACGCCGCACCCGGAAGAATTGGGTTCCGCGCTGACCAACGAACAAATCACCACCGACTATTCCGAGTCGCTGCTGGAGTTCATCACCCCGGCCCTGCCCGATCCTGCCGATACGCTGGCGAGCCTGGACAGCATTCACCGTTTTGCCTACAGCAAGCTCGGCAACGAGTACCTGTGGAGTCCATCGATGCCGTGCCCGTTGCCGGCCGAGGAAGACATCCCGATCGCTTATTACGGCACCTCCAACATCGGTCAGCTCAAGTACGTCTATCGCAAGGGCCTGGCCCTGCGTTACGGCAAGACCATGCAGTGCATCGCCGGGATTCACTACAACTTTTCCCTGCCCGAAAAGCTGTGGCCGCTGCTCAAACAGGCTGAAGGCTTTGTCGGCACCGACCGCGATTATCAGTCGTCGGCGTACATCGCACTGATCCGCAACTTCCGCCGCTACAGCTGGCTGCTGATGTACCTGTTCGGTGCCTCGCCGGCGCTGGATGCAGGTTTCCTGCGCGGTCGTTCGCACCAATTGGAACAGCTCGATCCGGATACCCTGTACCTGCCGTACGCCACCAGCCTGCGCATGAGTGACCTGGGCTACCAGAGCAACGCCCAGGCCGGCCTGACGCCGTGTTACAACGACCTGGTCAGTTACACAGACAGCCTGCGCAAAGCGGTGGCCACGCCTTACGCGCCTTACGTCGAAGTCGGCACGCACAAGGACGGTGAGTGGGTTCAGCTCAACACCAACATCCTGCAGATCGAAAACGAGTACTACTCCAACATTCGCCCCAAACGCGTGACCTACTCCGGCGAGCGGCCGATCCAGGCGCTGATGGCCCGTGGTATCCAGTACGTCGAGGTGCGTTGCCTGGACATCAACCCGTTCCTGCCGATGGGTATCGATATCACTGAATCGCGTTTCCTCGACGCCTTCCTGCTGTACTGCGCGCTGAACGACAGCCCGTTGCTGACCAATACCAGTTGCAGCAACGCGACTTCGAACTTCCTCAGTGTGGTCAAGGAAGGGCGCCGTCCGGGCCTGCAATTGCAACGCGACGGGCAACCGGTCGACCTCAAAGAGTGGGCAGGCCAATTGCTGGAAAGCATCGCGCCACTGGCGGCGCTGCTGGACCAGAGCCACGGCGGCGATGCTCACAGCAAGGCGCTGGATGCGCAGCTGGCCAAGGTCCAGGACCCAGCCTTGACGCCGTCCGCCCAGGTGCTGGCGGCAATGGCTGAACACAAGGAAAGCTTCGCTCAGTTCTCCCTGCGTCAGAGCCAGGCCCATGCGCAGTTTTTCCGCAGCGAGCCGTTGCCGGCCGAGCAACAGGCGAAGTTCGAAGAACTGGCTCGTGCGTCGCTGGCACAGCAGGTTGAGCTGGAGCAGAACGAAGTCGGCGATTTCGATGTGTTTGTCGGGTCGTATCAGGCGAGCATTCTGGCGATCAGTAACTGACAGCAATCCCTGTGGCGAGGAAGCTTGCTCCCGCTCGGCTGCGCAGCAGTCCAGACAACGCGTTGACCTGAGACAACGCGTTGGATGAATTTGGGAGTCCTTCGTCCTCCAGCGGGAGCAAGCTCCCTCGCCACAAAGGCTCTCTCGACCATCCGCCTTAGAACTATGATCGTTCCCACGCAGAGTGTGGGAACGATCAGGGTAGCTGCTTAGATTTTTCCGCTCATAAGCTCATTCGAAAAAGTTATTTATTTTCGGATTCTTAGATCATTTAGTCTCCTTTCACGCCGACTTTCGTCCGCCTGACAAGGAGCATCCTGATGAAACTGCACTTCCCTCTTCGCCTGCTGGCGGCCGCGTCATTGGCAGCAGTCAGTTTGTTTGCCCAGGCGGCCGACGTCACTGTTGCTTACCAGACCACCGTTGACCCGGCGAAAGTCGCCCAGGCTGACGGCGCTTACGAGAAAGCCACCAAGGCCGACATCAGCTGGCGCAAATTCGATAACGGTGCCGACATCATTGCTGCAATCGCCTCAGGCGACGTGCAAATCGGCTATCTCGGTTCCAGCCCGTTGACCGCGGCCATCACCCGTAAAGTCCCGGTGGAAACATTCCTCATCGCTACCCAGATCGGCGCTGCCGAAGCCCTGGTGGCCCGCGACGGCTCCGGGATCAAGACCCCGCAAGACCTGATCGGCAAGAAAATCGCCGTGCCGTTCGTTTCCACCGGCCACTACAGCCTGTTGGCGGCGCTCAAGCACTGGAACATCGACCCGTCGAAAGTCACCGTCCTCAACCTCGCCCCGCCAGCGATCATTGCCGCGTGGAAACGCGGTGACATCGATGCCACTTACGTTTGGGACCCGGCCCTGGGTGTCGCCAAGGAAAACGGCAAAGTGCTGATCACTTCCGGCGAACTGGCCAAGTTCGGTGCGCCGACTTTCGATGCCTGGATCGTGCGCAAGGACTTCGCCGAGAAGCACCCGCAAATCGTCACCGCGTTCGCCAAGGTGACCCTGGACGCCTACGCCGATTACCGCAAAGACCCGCAAGCCTGGCTCGCCAATCAGAGCAACGTCGACAAACTGGTGAAGCTCTCCGGCGCCAAGGCCAGCGACATTCCGCTGCTGCTGCAAGGCAACGTCTACCCATTGGCGGCCGATCAGGTGACCAGCCTCGGAGCGCCAACCACCAAGGCCATCACCGACACCGCCGTGTTCCTCAAGGAACAAGGCAAGGTCGAAGCCGTGCTGCCGGACTACGCGCCGTACGTCAGCGCCAAGTTCATCACCAACTGATCGGGAGTCGACGCGATGGCTTTGCTACAGCTGGAGCGCATCAGTGCACAGTACCCTGGCAGCCCTGCACCTGTGCTGGCGGATATTTCCTTGAGCCTGGGGCCGCAGCAATTGCTGGTCGCCCTCGGCCCGTCCGGCAGTGGCAAGACTTCGCTGTTGAACCTGATTGCCGGATTCGTCGCACCCAGCGCCGGGCGCATCACCCTCGATGGCGTGCCGGTAAAAGGCCCGAGCGCCGAACGTGGCGTGGTGTTCCAGGACGACGCCTTGCTGCCTTGGCAAGACGTGCTGGCCAATGTCGGCTTTGGCCTTGAGCTGGCGGGCGTCCCTCGGGACAAACGCGAAATCCGTGCCCGGGAAATGCTCGCGCTGGTGGATCTTTCAGGCTTCGAAAACCGCCGGATCTGGCAACTCTCCGGCGGCCAGAAACAGCGCGTCGGCCTGGCCCGCGCCCTCGCTGCCGACCCTCGCGTCTTGCTGATGGACGAACCTTTCGGCGCTCTCGACGCGTTCACCCGCGAGCAGATGCAGGAGCTGCTGCTGCAAGTCTGGCGGCGCACTGCCAAACCAGTATTCCTGATCACCCATGACATTGAAGAAGCGGTGTTCCTCGCCACGGATCTGATTCTGCTGGCGCCCAATCCCGGGCAAATCGTCGAACGCCTGAGCCTCGATTTCGGCCAGCGTTACGCCGCCGGTGAGTCGGCGCGCTCGATCAAGTCCGACCCGCGCTTTATCGAAACCCGCGAACACGTGCTCGCCAAAGTGTTCTCCCAACGCAGCGCCGTTCCACGGCAGGAGCACGCATGAGCAGCTATGAAATTCCCGCAGCG
The DNA here is from genome assembly GCF_004321495.1 of Pseudomonas sp. Sample_10. Lineage (NCBI taxonomy): Bacteria > Pseudomonadati > Pseudomonadota > Gammaproteobacteria > Pseudomonadales > Pseudomonadaceae > Pseudomonas > Pseudomonas sp. Sample_10. The sequence continues at coordinate 1,615 of NZ_RCOE01000251.1, read as the reverse complement.
GCGGTCAAGACGAACACCACCGCAATCGTTGTGCGCCGCAGTTTGAGTACGCGCTGGATCAGTGTGCTGACGCTGGTCGCGCTGATTGTCATCTGGTGGGCCGTGACGGCGACCGGTTTGATCGAGCCGCTATTCCTGCCGTCTCCATCGGCCGTGCTGCAAAAAGGCTGGCTGCTGGCGACCAGCGGCTACATGGATTCAACCCTGTGGCAGCACTTGGGCGCGAGTCTCAGCCGCATCGGCCTGGGCCTGGGCTTCGCGGTGTTGACGGCTGTCCCGGTCGGCATTGCCATCGGCCACAATCGCATCGCTCGCGGCATTCTCGATCCGCTGATCGAGTTCTATCGCCCGATTCCACCGCTGGCCTATCTGCCGCTGATCGTGATCTGGTGCGGCATTGGCGAGTTGTCGAAAGTGCTGCTGATCTACCTGGCGATTTTCGCTCCGATCGCCATTGCCACCGCCACCGGTGTGCGCACGGTCGACCCGGCCAAGCTGCGTGCTGCGCAGTCTTTGGGCGCCACTCGCGCACAGTTGATTCGACATGTGATTTTGCCCAGTGCATTACCGGACATACTGACTGGCGTGCGCATCGGTTTGGGCGTGGGTTGGTCGACGCTGGTCGCCGCCGAGCTGATTGCCGCCACCAGCGGCCTGGGTTTCATGGTGCAGTCGGCCGCGCAGTTCCTGGTCACCGATGTGGTGGTGCTGGGGATTTTAGTGATCGCGCTGATCGCCTTCGCCATGGAAATGGGCTTGCGCAAGCTGCAACGCAAACTGGTGCCGTGGCACGGCCAGGCTCACTGATACGTTTTGATCGAACTGACTACGCCGACAGCCCCGGATTGAAGAGAACCACCATGAGCCACCTGACCATCGTCCCCCTCAGCTCTGCCCTCGGCGCACAGATCAGCGGCGTCGACATCAGCCAGCCGCTGAATCTGGAACAGCGTGATGCCATCGAACAAGCGCTGCTCAAGCATCAAGTGCTGTTCTTCCGCGACCAGCCAATCACCCCACAGCAGCAGGCGCGTTTCGCCGCCAATTTCGGCGACCTGCACATTCACCCGATCTACCCGAATGTGCCGGAGCAACCGCAAGTGCTGATCCTCGATACCGCCGTCACCGACGTGCGCGACAACGCGATCTGGCACACCGACGTGACCTTCCTGCCGACCCCGGCCATGGGCGCGGTGCTCAGCGCCAAGCTGTTGCCGGAGTTTGGTGGCGATACCTTGTGGGCCAGTGGAATCGCAGCGTATGAAGCGTTGTCGGCACCGTTCAAAACCTTGCTCGAAGGGCTGACCGCCACCCACGATTTCACCCGTTCGTTTCCGTTGGAGCGCTATGGCAACACGCCTGAAGCGCTGGCCCAATGGGAAGAAGCGCGGCGCAAGAATCCGCCGCTGTCGCACCCGGTAATCCGCACCCATCCGGTGAGCGGGCGCCGCTCGCTGTTCGTCAACGAAGGCTTCACTTCGAAGATCAACGAACTGTCGGAAACCGAGAGCGAGGCGATTCTGAAGTTCCTGTTCGCCCACGCAACACGGCCGGAATTCACCATTCGCTGGCGCTGGCAGAAAGACGACATCGCCTTCTGGGACAACCGCGTGAC
>NZ_RCOE01000013.1:0-1729 GCF_004321495.1 Pseudomonas sp. Sample_10 | reverse complement strand
TGAGTGGTGATCATGTTGACCATCTCTTCAACGGTGCTGACGTTGGACGTTTCCAGGGTGTTCTGCAGCGTGGTACCGAAACCTGCCAGGCCCGGGGTACCGACTTGCGGTGCACCACTGGCGGCGGTTTCCAGGAACAGGTTGTTACCCACCGCTTGCAGGCCGGCCGGGTTGATGAAGTCGGCGGTTTGCAGGTTGCCGATCACCTGGGAAGCCGGGTTGCCGGCCACGGTGATGGACACGGTGCCGTCCTTGCCGACGGTGAAGGTCTGGGCGTCGTTCGGGATGACAATCGCCGGTTCCAGGGCGAAGCCGCTGGCGTTGACGATCTGGCCGTTGGAGTCCAGGTGGAAAGTACCGTCACGGGTGTAGGACGTGGTGCCGTCCGGCTGCAGGATCTGGAAGAAACCGCGACCGTCGATGGCCATGTCCAGCGGCTGCTCGGTGGTTTGCAGGCTGCCGGCGTTGAAGTTTTTCTGGGTGCCGACAATGCGCACACCGGTACCCAGTTGCAGGCCCGACGGCAGTTCGCTGTCCTGGGTCGACTGGGCGCCTGGCTGACGCTTGATCTGGTAGAGCAAGTCCTGGAACTCGGCGCGGTCACGTTTGAAACCCGTGGTCGACACGTTCGCCAGGTTGTTGGAAATGGTGGTCAGGTTGGTGTCCTGGGCGGACAGACCTGTTTTGGCAACCCAAAGAGCCGGAAGCATTCGATTCTCCTCGTGCGCCTGTTTTACGGCGCGACGTTCTGGTAATTAGCTGATCTGCAAGACCCGAGCCATGGCCTGGTCGTCTTCTTTGGCGGTGTTCATCATCTTGATGTGCAGTTCGAACTGCTTCGACAAGGCCAGCACCGAGGTCATCTCGTCCACGGCGTTGACGTTGCTCGACTCAAGAAAACCGGACACCAGCTTGACGTTGGCATCGGCTTGCGCCGGCTGACCGTCTCTGGTGTGGATCGAACCGTCCAGGCCCTTGGTCATGTTCTTGATGTCCGGATTGACCAGCTTGATGCGATCGACTTCGGCCATCACGCGAGGACCTTCACCCATCGCACGAATACTGATGGTGCCGTCTTCGCCCACTTCGATCTGTTGTTCGGGCGGCACGGCAATCGGTCCGCCGTTGCCGATCACCGGCATGCCGTTGCCGGCGCGCAAGACGCCAAGTGCATCGACCACCAGGCTACCGGTGCGCACGTAGCTTTCGCCGCCATCGGGATTCTGCACCGCCAGCCAGCCGTTGCCCTGTACGGCGACATCGAGGTCGCGGCCGGTTTCTACCAGCGAGCCGGGAGAAAAGTCGGTGGCCGGGCGTTCGGACATGGCAAACGCACGCGCCGGAAAGCTGTCGCCGAACACCGGCATCGAACGCGCCTGCTCCAGGTCTTTCTGGAAGCCGTTGGTGGAGATGTTCGCGAGGTTGTTGGCATGAGCCTTCTGCGCCAGTGCATTCTGGCTGGCGCCGGTCATTGCCACATAAAGGTACTTGTCCACAATCTTTCCTCTGCCTGCCGGACGTTTGCCGCCCACTGCTGTACTGACGTGGCATAAGCAATTTGCAGACCAACTTGTTTTTGGCGGCGCGAGGCCCGGTAAACAAAGGACTTGAGGGGATTCGGAGGGAGATGGGGGATTTGTACAGAGACGAAAAACCGGCGGTGTCATGCCGCTTCACGGCAACCTTCAGCTTCCGCCACCTGCTCGTTCCCACGCTCTGCGTGGGAACG
>NZ_RCOE01000140.1:0-74127 GCF_004321495.1 Pseudomonas sp. Sample_10 | reverse complement strand
TGCCGGATGGCCAGATGGGCAACTCCGAAGTCGGCCACATGAACCTCGGCGCCGGCCGCGTGGTGTATCAGGACTTCACGCGCGTTACCAAGTCGATCCGCGACGGCGAGTTCTTCGAGAACGCGACCATCTGCGCTGCCGTCGATAAAGCCGTCGCCGCCGGCAAAGCCGTGCACTTCATGGGTCTGCTGTCCGATGGCGGCGTTCACAGCCATCAGGACCATTTGGTGGCCATGGCTGAACTGGCCGCCAAGCGTGGCGCCGAAAAAATCTACCTGCACGCGTTCCTCGATGGCCGTGATACGCCACCGAAAAGCGCGCAGTCGTCGATCGAACTGCTCGACGCCACTTTCCAGGCGCTGGGCAAAGGTCGTATCGCCAGCCTCATCGGCCGCTATTTCGCGATGGACCGTGACAACCGTTGGGACCGCGTATCCCAGGCCTACAACCTGATTGTCGACGGTATTGGTGAATTCAACGCCGCCACCGCTCAGGAAGGCCTGCAAGCCTCGTACGAGCGTGGCGAGAGCGACGAATTCGTCAAAGCCACCTCGATTGGCGAACCGGTAAAAGTCGAAGACGGCGATGCGGTGGTGTTCATGAACTTCCGCGCCGACCGTGCCCGCGAACTGACCCGCGTGTTCGTGGAAGACGATTTCAAGGAATTCGAACGCAGCCGCCAGCCAAAACTGGCCGGTTTTGTCATGCTGACCCAATACGCCGCCAGCATTCCTGCGCCATCGGCCTTCGCCGCGGGCAGCCTGGAAAACGTGCTGGGCGACTATTTGGCGAAAAACGGCAAGACCCAGCTGCGCATTGCTGAAACAGAGAAGTACGCGCACGTGACCTTCTTCTTCTCCGGCGGCCGCGAAGAACCGTTCCCGGGCGAAGAACGCATCCTGATTCCGTCGCCAAAAGTCGCCACTTACGACTTGCAGCCGGAAATGAGCGCACCCGAAGTCACCGATCGCATTGTCGATGCCATCGAAAACCAGCGCTATGACGTGATCGTCGTCAACTACGCCAACGGCGACATGGTTGGCCACAGCGGCGTGTTCGAAGCGGCGGTCAAAGCTGTCGAATGCCTGGACACTTGCGTCGGCCGAATCGTCGAGGCGCTGGAAAAGGTTGGCGGCGAAGCGCTGATCACCGCTGACCACGGCAACGTCGAGCAAATGTCCGACGCCTCCACCGGCCAGGCGCACACCGCACACACCACCGAACCGGTGCCGTTCATCTATGTCGGCAAGCGCGACCTCAAGGTCCGCGAAGGTGGTGTGCTGGCGGACGTGGCACCGACCATGCTCAAGCTGCTGGGCCTGGAAAAACCGGCGGAAATGACCGGGACTTCGATTCTCGTCTAATCATCATTAATACCTGTGGGAGCTGGCTTGCCAGCGATAGCAATCTGACAGCAAACATTCATGTTGCTGCCAGGCCGCTATCGCTGCGATGCGGCGACCCGACAAGCCAGCTCCCACAGTGGTTTCTGGTGGTTTTCAGGACTAATTTCCCGCACATCCCTCTCCAGTTATCACACAGCCCCAATTGGGCATTTTTTTTGCTGCCCATGGCGGGCATACTAGGCCGTCCCTTTCCCTGGTGTCGCCCGCCTCTATGCTTCGCGTCCTGATAGCCCTTGCTCTGACTTGCCTGCTCCAACCGGCCTTTGCTGACGAGCGCGCGCAAACCCAACAACAGCTGGACGCCACGCGTCAGGACATTGCCGAGCTGAAAAAGCTGCTGGGCAAGTTGCAGGAAGAAAAATCCGGGGTGCAAAAAGAACTCAAGGGCACCGAGACTGAAATGGGCAAGCTCGAGAAGCAGGTCGAGGCCCTGCAAAAAGAGCTGAAGAAAAGTGAAGCCGAGCTGCAGCGGCTCGATGCGGAGAAAAAAAAACTCCAGAGCGCGCGCACTGAACAACAGCGACTGATCGCCATCCAGGCCCGCGCGGCCTACCAGAACGGCCGACAGGAATATTTGAAGCTGCTGCTCAACCAGCAGAATCCCGAGAAATTCGCCCGCACCCTCACCTATTACGACTACCTGAGCCAGGCCCGCCTGGAACAGTTGAAGAGCTTCAACGAAACGCTGCGCCAACTGGCCAATGTCGAAAAAGACATCGACATGCAGCAAGCGCAACTGCTGGTACAGAAAAGCAGCCTCGACACCCAGCGCGACGAGCTGGACAAAGTCCGCCGAGAGCGCCAGCAAGTCCTGGCCAAGCTCAATGACGACGTGAAGGCCCGCGACCAGAAACTGGCGGCCCGCGAGCAGGATCAGGCAGATCTGTCTAAAGTCCTTAAAACCATTGAGGAAACCCTGGCTCGCCAGGCTCGTGAGGCAGAAGAAGCGCGACAAAAAGCGCTGATTGCCCAGCAGGAAGCCGAAAAAAAGCGCTTACGTGAGGCCCAGGCTCAAGCAGACGAGACTGACGCCCCACGCAAACCGGTTAAATCAACGCCTGGCGCGTTGGTCTCAAGCTCCGGCGAAACCTTTGGCGGTCCGTTTGCTTCAACTCGCGGCAAACTTCCGTGGCCTGTCGATGGTCGACTGTTGGCACGCTTCGGTGAAAGCCGTGGCGACGACGCCCGGACCAAGTGGGACGGCGTGATGATCGGCGCTTCCGCCGGCAGTACCGTGCATGCGGTGCATGGCGGTCGCGTGGTGTTCGCCGACTGGTTGCGCGGCGCAGGGTTGCTGGTCATTCTCGACCATGGCAACGGTTTTTTGAGTCTTTATGGTCACAACCAGACACTGCTCAAGTCTGCGGGTGACGTGGTAAAAGCCGGTGAATCCATCTCCACTGTAGGTAGCAGCGGCGGTCAAGACACACCGGCCTTGTATTTCGCGATTCGTCAGCAGGGTCACCCGAGTGACCCTGCACAATGGTGTCGCGCGCAAGGATAAGCGCGCCATCCAATTCAGGAGTTCGTTCGACATGCTGCATTTGTCCCGCCTTACCTCGCTGGCCCTGACGATCGCCCTGGTGATCGGCGCGCCTCTGGCGTTCGCCGCTCAACCGGCCCCGGCGGTTGCGCCTGCGGGCACTGCTGCGACCACCAAGGCGCCATTGCCGCTGGAAGAGTTGCGCACCTTTGCCGAGGTCATGGATCGGATCAAAGCCGCCTATGTCGACCCGATAGACGACAAGACCCTGCTGGAAAACGCCATCAAGGGCATGCTCAGCAACCTTGATCCACACTCGGCCTATCTCGGGCCTGAAGACTTCGCCGAGTTGCAGGAAAGCACCAGCGGCGAGTTCGGCGGCCTGGGCATCGAAGTCGGCGCCGAAGACGGATTCATCAAAGTGGTGTCGCCAATCGACGACACGCCGGCCTCCAAGGCGGGCATCCAGGCGGGCGATTTCATCGTCAAGATCAACGGCCAGCCAACCCGTGGCCAGAGCATGACCGAAGCCGTGGACAAGATGCGCGGCAAGATCGGCCAGAAAATCACCCTGACCCTGGTTCGCGACGGTGGCACGCCGTTCGACGTGACCCTGGCCCGCGCCATCATTCAAGTGAAGAGCGTGAAGAGCCAGTTGCTGGAATCGGGCTACGGCTACATCCGTATCACCCAGTTCCAGGTCAAGACCGGCGAAGAGGTCTCCAAAGCGCTGGCCAAGCTGCGCAAGGACAACGGCAAGAAGCTCAAAGGCATCATTCTCGACCTGCGCAACAATCCGGGCGGCGTGCTGCAGTCGGCGGTTGAAGTCGTCGACCACTTCATCACCAAAGGCCTGATCGTTTACACCAAAGGCCGGATCGCCAACTCCGAGCTGCGCTTCAACGCCACTGGCAAAGATGAAAGTGAAGCCGTGCCAATGGTTGTGCTGATCAATGGCGGCAGTGCCTCGGCCTCGGAAATTGTCGCCGGCGCCCTGCAGGACCAGAAGCGTGCGGTAGTCATGGGGACGCCAAGTTTCGGCAAAGGCTCGGTGCAAACCGTGCTGCCGTTGAACAACGACCGCGCTCTGAAAATCACCACGGCGCTGTATTACACGCCTAATGGCCGCTCGATCCAGGCCCAAGGCATCGTCCCGGACATCGAAGTGCGCAGAGCCAAGATCACCAACGAGCAGGATAGCGAGTACTTCAAGGAAGCCGATCTGCAAGGTCACCTGGGCAATGGCAACGGCGGCGCCGACAAGCCAAGCAGCTCCGGCGGCAAAACCAAGCCGATGCCGCAGGACGACGATTACCAGTTGGCCCAGGCCCTGAGCCTGCTCAAAGGGCTGAGCATTACGTCCGGCCGCTGAGATGCTTCTTCGGCTGACCCTGGCGCTGTTGTGCAGTCTGGCGTGCGTGGCTCACGCCACCCCCGCCGTTACCGCGCCGCAAAAAGCCTACCTGAGCTTGATCATCGATGACCTGGGGCAAAGCCTGCCCCGGGATCGCCGCGTGCTGGGCCTGCCCGGCCCGGTAACCGCAGCGATCATGCCCGATACCCCCCACGCCACCGAATTCGCCCGCGAAGCCCATCGCGCCGGCAAGATCGTCATTCTGCATATGCCGATGGACCCGGCCACAGGACCATTTGCCTGGCATCCCGATCTACCCATCGAGGAGCTTGAGAGACGCCTGAACGCTGCGTTCAAAAGGGTTCCCTACACCGCCGGCATCAACAATCACATGGGTAGCCGCATGACCGCGCAACCCGCCGCCATGGCCTGGTTGATGGCCGACCTGCAGCGTCGTCACAAATTTTTCGTCGACAGCCGCACCAGTGCGCAAACCGTGGCGGCGCAGCAAGCGCAGAAGATCGATCTGGCGAGCGTTTCTCGGGATGTGTTTCTGGATGATGAGCGCACTGAAGACGCTATTTTTGCCCAACTCCAGACAGCGATCAGCCTCGCACACCGACAAGGCTCGGCAGTGATGATCGGACATCCGTATCCGCAGACACTGGCAGTGCTGGAGCGAGAGTTGCCCAAGCTGAAGGCCCAGGGAATCGAGTGGATCGATATCCGGCAGATGATCAGCGTGCGCGGTAATCGCGCCACGGCGGCGCATGGCAAGGACGGCCAGTACCGCCTGCCGACTTCACAGTAACCTGCAGATCCATTCCCGTTTCGCGATACATATATACATCTGCCGGTGCATTGGCCCGTGCCACGATAGCGCTCACCCTGAATTTCATCACCAAGGAATGGATATGAAATACCTCAAGCTCTTTTGTTTCGCCGCCCTGGTTGTCCTGGCCAATCCTGCAGTGCAGGCACGCGACCTTGGCGAAGGCGCCGTCAATGACTCGCCGTCAAGAGCGCTGCGCAACAGCGATAATTTTTATGAAATCTGGAGCGGTGTGGGACGACTCAGCCTCCAATCAGGCGAGACGTGCAGTGCCGTCCTATTGGATACGCGAAACAGGCAGGGTCGAGCCACCGGCCCTGCCTACTTGCTCACCAGCGGTCATTGCGTGTTTTTTAGATACGGTTCGGCGCGGACCGATTTGCCTTTGAACGCCAGCGTCACTTTCCATTACTTTCATGACGTGCCACAGCGTAAGCGCCAGTACCCGATCCGAATTGCCTTGTGGAGCAGTCTGGTCGGGACCGATCTTGCCGTGCTGGAGATAGACGCGACATTGGCGTCGCTGATACAGGCCGGGGTCAACCCGCTCAAGCTCGCCTCACATCTGACTTACGAGAATCAGGATGTGCTCAACGTTGGCGCGCCGGGTGGTTTTACCGAAGCCGGGCTTCGTTTGAGTGCCTGCGCTGAACGAATCGCCGGAACATTCATCGATCACCCTGGAGTGTTCCCATTAGCCATGAAAAACAGCTGCGATCTACACGCTGGAAGCTCTGGCAGTCCGATGCTGAACAGACTCACCAATGAAATTACCGGCATCGTCAGTAAAGTCGCGATATCGCGAAATCATCCGGCGCAATCCGATTGTGAGCACTCTACGTCTTGTCAGGCCGCTCGATTCAACTACAGCTACAGCGCCAGCTTCCTGTACGCGTGCTTTATTGATGGCGTCTTCACCCTCGCGGCACCGAACTGTTCGTTGGAGCCGGTAGAGCTGACCGTCACGGAACCCTGGAAACTAAAAACACATGTCTATAAAACGCAAAATGCGAATGGGCAGGTGGTCTTGCCCAAGTGGGATTTCCGGTTCTCCCTCAAGGCGCCCTTCTATCGCTATAAAATGGTCCGTAACGCTCGGGATTGTCAGGTGCCTACTTTCTACAGTCCGGCCATCAGTACAGAAAATGCCTATATCAACAGTGGAATCGGCCCACAAAGCGGCGCGTACGCGCTCTGCATCATCGGGGTCGCCTCAGCCGATTCGAAGCTGACAAGGGGGGCATTGAACAATGTGTTTACCAGTGCCGTGAACATGAGCACGACGCCGGGCACCCTGCCTGAAATGACCTCGCAGTGAAAATTACAGATACTTCGACATGATCTCGTCAACTTTGCCTTCCTGGCGCATCTGATCCAGCGCGGCCTGCAGTATGGCGACGGTTTCGTCCGGCACGTCCTTGTTCAAGGCCAGGTACAACTCGGCGCTGTTGAACCGCAACACAGTCTTGAGCCCGATCACGCCTTCCTGGCGCGCCAGGTAGCGCCCAGCCGGATCACCGGTAGCCCATAGATCGATCTGGCCATTGACCAGTTTCTTCGCGTTGTCCTGATCGCGCAGGACCACCACAGGCTTCAAGCCTTGCTTGGCGAGCGTAGTGGCAATGGCGTCGCCCTTGTACGCACCGATTTTGTACTTTCGCGCATCGTCCAGGGATTGGAGGGTGATTTTGCTGTCAGCCTTGGCCAGCATGATCCAGTCGTCCGGGCCAATCGGCCCGACCCATTTGAAGAGCTTCTCGCGATCGGGTAACCGCGCCATCACGAATGCACCGTAACCGGGGTTTTCCAGAGCGAGTTTGTACACTCGCTCCCAGGGGAAACGCAGCGTCAGGCTGTAGGTAATATCGGCACGCTTGAACATTTCGCGGACGATGTCCGTGGCGATGCCATCAATGTTCTCGCCTTGGGCGAAATTCTTGCCGTTCTTCGCCATGTTGTACGGAGGGAAGTTTTCCGTCAGCAACACCATGTCGGTGTTGGGGTTGTCTGCGGCGTGTACCGCACTGACGAACAACAGGGAAGCACTGGCGAGGGCAAAACGAAGACGTTTGAGCATGTCTGGCTACCGAAATCCATGGCGTGCCCAAGAGTGCCTTGAGCCCGCCATGATGTCCACTGGCCTGTATGGGTTTGTTCAGCGCATCACGATTCCGCGATGAGCCATGTAGGCCTTGGCTTCCTGAACGGTGTATTCGCCGAAGTGGAAAATACTCGCCGCCAGGACTGCACTGGCGTGTCCTTCGAGGATACCGTCGGCCAAATGCTGCAGGTTGCCAACGCCACCGGAAGCGATCACCGGAATGCCCAGGGCATCGCTGATGGCGCGGGTCACGCCAAGGTCGAAGCCGTTTTTCATGCCGTCCTGGTCCATGCTGGTCAGGAGGATTTCACCGGCTCCCAAGCCTTCCATCTTCTTTGCCCACTCGACAGCGTCAAGGCCGGTCGGCTTGCGACCGCCGTGGGTGAAGATTTCCCAGCGCGGGGTTTCGCCCGCAGCGGAAACTTTTTTCGCATCGATGGCAACGACAATGCACTGCGAGCCGAAATGCTGCGCCGCTTCGCCGACGAATTCAGGGTTGAACACCGCAGCGGTGTTGATCGAAACCTTGTCCGCACCGGCATTGAGCAAGTTGCGGATGTCCTGCACGGTGCGCACGCCACCGCCGACGGTCAGCGGAATGAACACCTGGCTGGCCATGCGCTCGACGGTATGCAGCGTGGTGTCGCGGCCGTCGACGCTGGCGGTGATGTCGAGAAAGGTAATCTCGTCGGCACCCTGCTCGTCGTAGCGACGGGCGATTTCCACCGGGTCACCGGCGTCGCGGATGTTTTCGAATTTCACACCCTTGACCACCCGGCCGTTGTCCACGTCCAGGCAAGGGATGATGCGTTTGGCCAGCGCCATGGTCAGTCCTCAGCCTTTGTACGAGTCGCAGAAAGCTTGCGCTTCAGCGACGTCGAGGGTGCCTTCGTAGATCGCCCGGCCGGTGATCGCGCCGATGATGCCCGGCGCCTTGGCGTCGAGCAGGGTCTTGATGTCACCCAGATTGTGGATGCCACCGGAAGCGATGACCGGAATCGATGTGGCAGCAGCCAGCGCGGCGGTGAACGGTACGTTGCAGCCCTGCATCATGCCGTCTTTGGCGATGTCGGTATAAACGATGGCGGACACGCCGTCGGCTTCGAACTGCTTTGCCAGGTCGATCACCTGGATGGTGCTGATTTCAGCCCAACCGTCGGTAGCGACGAAACCGTCCTTGGCGTCCAGACCGACAATCACTTTGCCAGGGAAAGCGCGGCAGGCTTCGGCGACGAAGGCTGGATCTTTCACAGCCTTGGTGCCGATGATCACGTAGCTCACGCCAGCCTTGACGTAGTGCTCGATGGTTTCCAGGGAGCGGATACCGCCGCCGATCTGGATCGGCAGGTTCGGATAGCGCTTGGCGATCGCGGTGACCACTTCGCCGTTGACCGGTTGGCCTTCGAACGCGCCGTTCAGGTCGACCAGATGCAGACGACGGCAACCGCCCTCCACCCACTTGGCAGCCATGCTCACCGGGTCATCGGAGAACACCGTGGAATCTTCCATGCGGCCCTGGCGCAGACGAACACAGGCACCGTCTTTAAGATCGATAGCGGGAATAATCAGCATCTGGCAAACCTTCAAATTCGAATGTTCAGCTTGGCTCGGAAATCAGTTTTTCTCGAGCGCCCACAGGTCGCTTTCGATGCTTTCGAACCTCTCTTTGAGATGCGTCTGCACATCGAAAATCGCCCTGTTGTAATAGTGCGGAGCAATTTCGCGGGTAAACAACTCAAGAATCTCAGCCGCCTCGAACGAGCCGAGGTCGAGTTCAAAGCGGTCTTCCATGAATCGCTTGATCTTGCTGTTGGCCTCGCTCTCCTGTTCGGGAGTGAGGGTCAGGATCGGCGGCCTGGATTTCTTGACAGCCATTTACCAGCGACCGTCCCACGCAGCGAAGTTCTGCAGCAATTGCAGGCCATGGGTATGGCTTTTCTCCGGGTGGAACTGCACGGCGAAACGCGAGCCATCGGCCAGCGCTGCGGCGAAATCGACGCCGTAATGACCACCACCGACCACCTGGCGCGCATTAGCCGCAGCGATGTAGTAGCTGTGCACGAAGTAGAAACGCGCCATGTCCGGAATGTCGTGCCACAGCGGGTGACTGACCTTCTGCTTCACTTCGTTCCAGCCCATGTGCGGGACTTTCAGGTGTTCGCCGTCTTCATGCAGATCTTTGCCGAAGAACTTCACTGCGCCCGGAAACAGCCCGATGCAGTCGACACCGTCGTTCTCTTCGCTGGTGTCGAGCAATGCTTGCATGCCGACGCAGATACCGAGGAAAGGCCGGTCCTGGCTGACCTCACGTACCAGCGAGTCGAACCCGAGGCGACGGATCTCCGCCATGCAATCGCGAATCGCACCGACGCCGGGGAAAACCACCCGATCAGCTTCGCGAATCACGTTGGCATCGCTGGTAATCAGAACCTTGCCGGCCCCCACGTGCTCGAGGGCCTTGGCCACCGAGTGCAGGTTGCCCATGCCGTAATCGATAACCGCGACTGTCTGCATTACAGAACGCCCTTGGTCGATGGCATTTGCCCGGCCATGCGGTCATCGAGCTCCACGGCCATGCGCAACGCACGGCCGAAAGCCTTGAACACGGTTTCGATCTGGTGGTGGGTGTTGTGCCCACGCAGATTGTCGATGTGCAGGGTGACGTTGGCGTGGTTGACGAAGCCCTGGAAGAACTCCTGGAACAGATCCACGTCGAAACCGCCGACGGTGGCGCGGGTATACGGAACGTGCATCTGCAGGCCGGGACGGCCGGAGAAGTCGATCACCACGCGCGACAGCGCTTCATCGAGCGGCACATAGGCGTGGCCGTAGCGACGGATGCCTTTCTTGTCGCCGATGGCTTTGGTAAATGCCTGGCCGAGGGTGATACCGACGTCTTCCACGGTGTGGTGGTCATCGATATGCAGGTCGCCCTTGCTGACAATATCCAGGTCGATCAGCCCGTGACGGGCGATCTGGTCCAGCATGTGCTCAAGAAAAGGAACACCGATATCGAATCGGGCCTTTCCGGTGCCATCGAGGTTGATCGAGGCTTTGATCTGGGTTTCCAGAGTGTCGCGCTCGACAGACGCCATACGTTCGGCCATCACCAGCTCCGCAAAATCATTGGGCGAAAAAGGCATCCATTATAGGCACGCGGGGCCGAAACAGAAACACGCGACGTGATATGGCTGACGGACAGAAGCCCCGGCTGTCGCGGGTAGACATGTCCATACAAGCACGACAGGCTACTGATCGCTCCCACGCTCTGCGTGGGAGTGCAGCCTTGGACGCTCCGCGTCCGCTTTGACTGTGACGCGGAGCGTCACGGGAGGCATTCCCACGCAGAGCGTGGGAACGATCAGAAACAACTGTAGGAGTGAGCCTGCTCGCGATAGGGCTCTCACATTCAACATTTCTGTCGACTGTCAGACCGGTATCGCGAGCAGAGCTCACTCCTACAGGGGTATTGCGTTTTTACTTAGTGGAACAGTACCGCCGTCTTCTGCAGGGTCACCCACACACCCCACGCCAACGGAATACCCACCGCCAGCCAGGCAGCAATTGCCAGAGGCTTGGTGCCCGGCGCCGCTTTCCACTCCAGCGACGTGCTGGCGTCAGCACCTTTGTCGTGGCCCAGCGCCTGTTCGGCAGCCAGTTCAGCGTCGGTCATGAAGTACTTGTCGGCCACCGGACGCACCAGCAGGTTGCAGATGAAACCCAGCACCAGCAGGCCGGCAAGGATGTACAAGGTGATGTCGTAAGCTGCGGCACGTTCAACGCCGATGCTCAGCTGATATTCACGCAGGTAGTTCACCAGCACCGGACCCAACACACCCGCCGCTGCCCACGCGGTCAGCAGGCGACCGTGGATAGCACCGACCATTTGCGTACCGAACAGGTCCGCGAGATAAGCAGGAACGGTGGCAAAACCGCCGCCGTACATCGACAGGATGATGCAGAACGCGGCCACGAACAGCGCGACGTTGCCCAGGTGGCCAAGATTCGGAATCAATGCGTACAGCGCAAAGCCAAGGGCAAAGAACACGAAGTAGGTGTTTTTACGGCCCAGGTAGTCCGAGAACGATGCCCAGAAGAAGCGGCCACCGATGTTGAACAGGCTCAGCAAACCGGTGAAACCGGCGGCGATCGCGGCGATCGAAGCCAATTGACCTGCATCCAGCTGACCGAATGGCAGATCGTTGCCCAGCAATTTGCCGCCGAACACTTCCTGCAACAGCGGCGAAGCCATGCCGAGGATGCCGATACCTGCGGATACGTTCAGGCACAGCACCAGCCACACCAGACGGAATTGCGGAGTTTTCCATGCCACGTTCACGTGTACATGACGGTTGGTGATCATGGCGTTCGACGCTTTTTTCGCAGGCGCCGTCCAGCCTTCAGGCTTCCAGCCGGTTGGCGGCACGCGGTAGGACAGTGCGCCACCGATCATGAACACGAAGTAAATGGCCGCCATGGCCACGAAGCTCTGCCATACGCCCACGCCTTCTGGCGATGCGAAGTGGCTCATCAGTGCAGTCGCCAGTGGTGCGCCGACCATCGCGCCGCCACCGAAGCCCATGATCGCCATGCCGGTCGCCATGCCGCGCTTGTCCGGGAACCACTTGATCAGGGTCGACACCGGCGAGATGTAGCCCAGGCCCAGGCCGATACCGCCAATGACCCCGGAGCCGATCCACATCAGCCAGATCTGGTGCGTGTAGATGCCCAGCGCCGAAATCAACAGACCGCCGCACCAGCACAGCGCCGAAACAACGCCGGCCTTGCGTGGTCCGGCATGCTCGAGCCAGCCGCCCCAGATCGCTGCTGAGCAACCCAGGAAAATGAAGAACAGGGTGTAGATCCAGCCGAGCATCGAGATCGGCCAATCGCATTGCGAGGAAAAAACCTGAGCGATGAAGCTCATGTCCGGCGCACAGGCCAGCGGCTTGCTGAGACCCAGCGCCTTGGACAAGGGCAACCAGAACACCGAAAAGCCGTAGGCCATGCCGATGCAGAGGTGGATGGCCAGGGCGGCCGGTGGCACCAGCCAACGGTTGAAACCGGGCTTGGCGATAATGCGTTCCTTGGACAGGAACGCGGGCTGGTCGGCGTAGCCGTCCGCCGCGATACTCGTGGTCATTGTGTATCCCCCAATTATTAGTATGGTTCGCCAGGTGCTCTTCATCCCCAGCCTTTATGCGCACGCATGACTGTTTTTTTACGATGAAGCTCCATTTTGGTGCGGCATCAAGTCGCAGAAGGACCGACGAACGGGCGAAGGTTACCATTTGCACGTGACAGAAAAACCAAAGTGCTATCAGTTTTTTGTACGTTATCCGATCTCTTGTGTGCAGAAATCGCCTGCCGACGATCGCCAAACGGCCGACTGAACATGCCGCCCGACACTCGGTCCGAGTGATCACTGACCGGTCGTCTCTTTCGGAGCGCTATACTCCCCGGCTAAATTTCGAATTCGACTAACTACAAGGACTCGCCCATGAAAGCGTTCGGCAAAATCCTGGGTCTGGCACTTCTCGGGCTGTTGCTGATCATTGTGGCGCTGGGCTTTGCCCTGACCCACCTCTTCGATCCCAACGACTACAAAGACGAGATTCGCCAGATTGCCCGCGACAAGGCCCACATCGAGCTGACGCTCAATGGCGATATCGGCTGGAGCCTTTTTCCGTGGCTCGGCCTTGAATTGCACGACGCCGGTGTCGCGACCCTGGCCAAGCCCACCGAACCGTTTGCCGACCTGCAGATGCTCGGCCTGTCGGTCCGCGTACTGCCACTGCTGCGCCGCGAAGTGCAGATGAGCGACGTGCGCGTTGAAGGTCTAAATCTACGCCTGAACCGCGACAAGGATGGCCACGGCAACTGGGAAGACATCGGCAAGGTACCAAAGCCTGCGAACCCGGACACCGCACCGGCGACCACCAGCGAACCCGAGCCGCAAACCACCGCACAGGCCGATAAACCGGCCCAGCCGATTCGCCTGGACATTGACAGCCTGACCGTCAACAACGCCCGCGTTGAGTACAACGACGAAAAAACCGGCAAGCAATTCAGCGCCGAAAGTATCCAGCTGAGCACCGGCCCGGTGCATGACTCCACCAACATTCCAGTCAAGCTCACTGCATTCCTCGGCACTAACCAGCCGGTTCTGCGAGTGCGCACCGAGCTCAATGGCGAACTGCGTTTCGAACGTGCTTTGCAGCGCTACAAACTGGAAGACATGAAACTGTCCGGTGAAGTGGCGGGCGATCCACTTCAAGGCAAAACCATGACCTTCGCCGCCCAAGGCCAGTTGTTGCTGGACCGGGCGGCCAATGTCGCCGAGTGGACCGGCATCAGGGTTTCCGCCAATCAGTTGCGTGCGCTGGGTGAGTTGAAGGTCAATGATCTGGACAAGACCCCGCAAGTCAGCGGTGGCCTGTCGGTCGCCCAGTTCGACCTGGCAAAATTCGTCGACAGCATCGGCCAGACATTGCCGGCCATGGGCGAAGGCAGCCTGAGCAAGGTGGAACTGGCTACCCGTCTTGCGGGCACGCCTTCCAGCCTCGTCCTGGACGACATCAACCTGAAAGTCGATGACAGCACCTTCAGCGGCCGCATTGCCGTCGAAGACTTCGCCAAGCAATCGTTGCGTGCAACCCTCAAGGCAGACACTTTCAACGTCGACCGCTATCTGGCGCCGAAGTCGGCCGAAGCCAACAGCACCAAGCAAGTGCGTCAGGCCGAAGTGGCCAGCACCGAAGCCGATGCCATGGCGGGCGCCGGCAGCACACCGCTGCCGCCATCGCCGACCAAAGAAGCCTGGAGCAGCGAGCGCCTGCTGCCGGTGGAACGACTGAGCAAGCTGGATGTGGACGCCGATCTGACTTTTGGCCAGTTGACCCTGGAAAAACTGCCGATCCACAACGCCGTACTCAAGGCCAACGGCCAAGGCGGTTTGCTTACCCTGACCAGCCTGCGCGGTGATTTGTACGAAGGTAACTTCGACGCCAAGGGCACCCTCGATGTGCGCCAGCAAGCGCCCGTGCTGAATTTGCAGACGCAGATCAGCCGCGTACCGGCGGAAAAAATCCTCGAAAGCCAGGGCAAGAATCCGCCGGTCAAAGGCCTGGTCACGCTCAACAGCAGCCTGACCGGCAGCGGCAACAGCCAGAAAGCGCTGATCGAAACCCTCAATGGCAACGCCAGTTTCGTCATCAACAATGGGGTGTTGCTCAATGCCAACCTCGAGCAGCAATTGTGCAAAGGCATCGCCACGCTCAACCGCAAAACCCTCAGTGGCGAGCCACGGGGCAAGGACACACCGTTCCAGGAACTCAAGGGCAACCTGAATTTCCGCAACGGCGTGGCCAGCAACCCGGACCTGAAAGTGCGCATCCCGGGCATGACCGTCAACGGTGACGGTGATATCGATCTGCGGGTGCTGGGCATGGACTACCGCGTAGGCATCATTGTCGAAGGCGACAAGAGCGACATGCCGGACCCGGCTTGCCAGGTGGGTGAGAAATTCGTCGGCATCGAGTGGCCGCTGCGCTGCCGTGGCCCACTGGAACTGGGTGCCAAGGCTTGCCGACTGGACAACGAACGCATGGGACAGGTTGCGAGCAAACTGGCCGGCGAACGCATCAGCGAAAAAATCGACGAGAAGCTGGGCGACAAAGTCAGCCCGGAACTCAAGGATGCGCTCAAGGGGCTGTTCAAGCGATGAGAGCCGAGCAGTTTGCAATGGCGGTGCTGGACTGGTTCGACCGCCACGGCCGTCATGACTTGCCCTGGCAGCAGGACATCAACCCGTATCGGGTGTGGGTCTCGGAAATCATGCTGCAGCAGACCCAGGTCAGCACCGTGCTCAACTACTTCGACCGGTTCATGGCTTCGCTGCCGACAGTCGAAGCCCTGGCCGCTGCGCCGGAAGATGAAGTGCTGCACCTGTGGACGGGCCTGGGTTACTACACTCGCGCACGCAATCTGCAGAAGACCGCGAAGATCGTCGTTGAGCAATACGGCGGCGAATTCCCCCGGAATGTGGAAAAACTCACTGATCTGCCGGGCATCGGCCTGTCCACCGCCGGCGCAATCGCCAGCATCAGCATGGGCCTGCGTGCGCCGATCCTCGACGGCAACGTCAAACGCGTACTGGCGCGTTTTACCGCGCAAGAGGGTTACCCGGGCGAGCCGAAGGTCGCAAAACAGCTCTGGGCGAACGCTGAGCGCTTTACGCCACATGATCGGGTCAATGCCTACACCCAGGCGATGATGGACCTCGGCGCGACGCTCTGCACCCGCAGCAAACCCAGCTGCCTGCTGTGTCCACTGGAGAAAGGTTGCGAAGCGCACATGCTCGGCCTGGAAACACGCTACCCGATACCCAAGCCACGCAAAGCCATCCCGCAGAAACGCACGCTGATGCCGATGCTCGCCAACGGCGAAGGCGCGATCCTGCTTTACCGTCGCCCTTCTACCGGTCTGTGGGGCGGTTTGTGGAGCCTGCCGGAACTCGACGACCTCGATGACCTGCAACACTTGGCTTCGCAGCACTCGCTGGAACTGGGCGCACAGCAATCGCTGCCGAGCCTGGTGCACACCTTCAGCCATTTCCAGTTGTCCATCGAACCCTGGCTGGTCCAGGTCCAGGAGGCCGGTCATCACGTGGCCGAGGCCGACTGGCTCTGGTATAACCTCGCCACCCCGCCGCGCCTGGGCCTTGCCGCCCCGGTCAAAACCTTGCTCGAACGCGCGGCCGCCGTATTGAACGCAGGAGAGTCGTCATGACCCGCACCATCATGTGCCGCAAGTACAAAGAAGAATTGCCCGCCCTGGAGCGCGCTCCATTTCCGGGTGCAAAAGGTCAGGACATTTTTGACCACGTCTCGGCCAAGGCCTGGGCCGACTGGCAGAAACACCAGACCCTGCTGATCAACGAAAAGCGCCTGAACATGATGAACGCCGAAGATCGCAAATACCTGCAGGGCGAAATGGACAAGTACTTCTCCGGCGAGGAATACGCAAAGGCCGAAGGCTACGTGCCGCCAGCCGAATAACCCGCAGATTTCGTAAGCGACGGAATTAATTTAAGAAATTTTCAAAAAGTCGTTGACGTAAATCCGAAAAACCCTTTTAATGCGCCCCGTTGCCCAGATAGCTCAGTCGGTAGAGCAGGGGATTGAAAATCCCCGTGTCGGCGGTTCGATTCCGTCTCTGGGCACCAAATACCGAAAACCCTGAATCGCAAGATTCAGGGTTTTTTTATGCCTGCGGTTTGATGAGGCTCAATCCCGGAGCATCGAAAGGCAAGGCGCCCCTCCCCTCCCGCGCCTATCAATTTTTTGTTCGCAATACCGCACTAGCTCTCGCCATTCCAATGGAAGACCAGGTTACGAGCGGCACCGCTGCCGACATCCGCAACATCACGTCGCACCTCGCCGTTGCGTGTGGCGATGACGTTGTACTTCCCGGCTGGCAATTGCACATACACCAGTGGTCCGGCGTCGTGCAGTGTCAGTACGGTTTGCCCCTGGGCCTTCTCTATGACCACATCCACATCGGGAATGTATTTGTTCTCCGCCCCGATCGCGAAGGTCATGTGCAGGTTATAGCCAGTCGTTTGCTGGATAGCCTTTGCCTCATCCTCGCCAATCCCACCGGACAGATAGGTGATGCCATTTTGTTCCTGCCGCTGAACCTGAACGCCGGAGCTGTCGACGGGCTCAAGACTTGCGGCGGGCGCCATTGCAGGAAACAGCAGCATGCCGATGGCGGCGAGGGGCAACATGAATGAATGGAGGATTTTCATGATGACGACTCCCGGGCTCTGAAAAGCCCAATCGTTACCTGAATTTTGATTTCCCGCGCATTGGTGATGTTTTAGATCGATTGGTACTTGTGCTGACTACGAAACGTACTACGTGATTTGCTCAGCAGGCTTGCTCTTCCGTCAGATCGATCCTGCTTGCGGCCCCGGCGATTCCTTCCGATATCTCAGCCGTGCCCTGCATCTTCGACCCAAGCTCTCTTGCCATCCTCTTTTGCCTGATCAATCAGCCGCAGAAGACCTCATGAACGACCTCAGAACCGAAGACACAAAAGACCCGCAACTCGCTTCGCTTGTCGGCAATCTTGGCGAACTGATACGCCAGGCGCGCCAGAAGGTGCTGCGGGCCGTCGACACCATTCAAGTGCAAACCTGTTGGCAGATTGGTCGGCATATTGTCGAATTCGAGCAGGAGGGTGCTCGGCGGGCAGGTTATGGCAAGCGCTTGCTTGCTACATTGGCTCACGCTCTTACCACCGATTATGGAAAAGGTTTTGACGAGCGCAACCTGCGATATATGCGGGATTTTTATCAAACATTCCCAATTTGGAACGCAGTGCGTTCCGAATTGAGCTGGACTCATTACCGGCGACTATTGAGAGTCGACAGCGAAAGCGCCCGACTGTGGTACATGAACGAGTCCGCCACTCAAAACTGGTCAAGTCGAGCATTGGAACGCCAGATAAACACACTTTACTACGAGCGCCTGCTTGCAAGCCGCGATCGCGCCCCCGTGTTGCTGGAGGCAGCCACCCATATTCAGCAAATGAAGGCCAGCCCTCGGGAGTTCATTCGTGACCCGGTGGTGCTGGAGTTTCTTGGCCTGCCCCATGCCGGCAAGCTTCAGGAAAGCGAAATCGAACAGGCACTGATAGAACAACTGCAAGGTTTCCTGTTGGAGCTGGGCAAAGGTTTCGCCTTCATCGCCCGCCAGCAACGCATCAGCACTGACAGCAAGGACTTCTTCATCGACCTGGTGTTCTACAACTACCTGCTCAAATGCTTTGTCATATTCGATATCAAGCGGGGCGAGCTCACACACCAGGATGTCGGCCAGATGGACATGTATGTACGCATGTACGACGACCTCAAACGTGGAGCAGAAGATGGTCCCACCGTCGGCATCATCTTATGTGCGCAGAAAGATGAATCGGTGGTTCGTTATTCGGTTCTGGAAGGTCACGAACAACTTTTTGCCAGCAAGTACCAGTTGATATTGCCGAGCGAGGAAGAACTGCGTGCAGAGCTTGATCGAGAGCGCGCTCGACTTGACGAGCGACTCCATCAGACACCGTGATGGCCCTTATGGATTGTTGATCCGCAGCTTGAAGACTATCGTTGGCATCTCCCCGCAAAGGTCCAGCGCCCATGAATTTGCAGGACATGCCCCCTATGGCCCCCGCTCAAATCGAGCTGCCATTGGTAACTGACGCCGTTGCCGAGCCCTTCGAGCAACCCGCAGAAGACGGATTCATCATCGGCGGTTTCACCTGGCGGCACGCTGCCCCCGATAGCTCTCGCCCGGTGGTCATCATCAATGCGGCCACCTCGGTACGCTGCCGGCACTACTCGCGCTTCGCCGACTACCTGTTCGCCAATGGCCTGGATGTGATCACCTATGATTACCGCGGTATAGGTGAATCACGCCCGCCGTCACTAAAAGGGTTTCAGGCTTCATGGACTGACTGGGGTGCACTGGATTTCGAGGCGATGCTACGGCGCGCAAAGCGCGAGTTTCCGAATCAGCCCATCGATGTGGTGGGCCACAGCTTTGGAGGCTGTGCAGCAGGACTGGGGGCCTCCGGAAATGCGATCCGGCGCCTGGTGACGGTCGGTGCGCAGTTCGCCTACTGGCGCGACTATGCACCGGCCCATCGCTGGCGGATGTTTGGTAAATGGCATGTGCTGATGCCACTGCTGACGATGATCTTCGGCTACTTTCCCGGCAAACGCCTTGGCTGGCTGGAAGACACGCCTGCCGGTGTCGTCCGTGACTGGAGCTTCTCCACTGCGCGTTACGAAAAACGCTTCAGCGGCAGCGTCATCCACGCAACCGCCGGTCGCCTGCCCTTTGCTGGCGTGACCGCGCAAACCCTCGCCATCAGCATCTGCGACGATCCCTACGGCACGATCCCGGCCATCGAGCGCCTGCTCGGTTACTTCACCGGCAGCACAAACACCCACTTGCGCATCGCCCCGCAAGACATCGGCGAAACAGAAGTTGGACATTTCGCCTTTTTTCGCAGCGCATACCAAGCCACACTATGGCCCATCGCATTGTCGTGGCTGCAAAACGGCGAGCTGCCCCCCGACACACCCGGGCGGACGGTGCCACGCAGCAATCCTACTTAACGCATACGGAACAACCTCCATGGCCTCCGCCAACAAGCAGCAAAAACGCGCCTCCCGCGCCAAGGCCAAGGCCAAGCAGAACCGCACCCAACGCGCTGCCGCGCCGGTCGAACTCGACCCGAACGATGACCGTATCGACTTCGAGTCGGTCGACCTGACTGAACTGTTCAAGAAAATGATCGACGCCGAGAAAGTCAGCCAGCAAGCCATGTGTGTAGCTTTCCTCGAAGACCCGTTGCTGGAACTGGTCTACGAACAGGAAGGCGAAGAAGGCGCGATGGACTTCATCCTGGCGGCGCTGATCGAGTATCGCCAATGGTCCACCGAAACCGACGAAGCCGGCGCCTTGGCGTGGATCGAATCGCCGGCCTTCCAGGCCGACTACGTGGCAGCCTCCGATGCTATCGCCGCGCAAACCCAACAGAAACCGAACTGAGCTCCCATGGCCTCCCTGAACAAGCAACAGAAACGCGCCAAGCGCGCAAAAGCCAAAGCCAAGCAAATCCGCATGGTCGGCAGAAAACCCGCGAACCTGGACGATGATCTCGGCCACCTCGCCGAGCCGATCCCGGAATACACCTTGGCGATGTTCAGCAAGATGCGCGATGCGGAAGCCATCAGCCGCAGTGAAATGCTCTCGGTTTTGCTGACCAACCTGGCCTTCATCATCATCGACCATCCAGAACTGCTGGACATGGAAAACGCCGAAGACGAAGGCATGGCCGCGACTCACCTGGCCGCCGACATGCTGATCGATTACCGCATGTGGGCCGACGGCATGGACCGCGAAACCGCCCAGGCCTGGCTGAGCGAGCCGCAATTCATCACCGACTTCGGCGATGCCTTGGACATCTACAGCCGGTCGCTGGAAGCATCGGAAGAAAAAGCCGAATAACTACCGGGTTTCGGCAAAAAAAACGGCCGCTTGTCTCCACTGACAGCGGCCGTTTTTTGTGAAGCGGCCAGTCAGAATGATCAGAGACCTCACTCACCACCCGCTTTGTATATCCCGTTGACATATCCACAAAAAAATCTACTCTTTGGAGTACACCCCACAATGGCGGAGGAGGCAAAAATGGAACAGACCACCCTTTTCATGAGCAATCGCAGCCAGGCCGTTCGCCTTCCCAAAGCCGTAGCCATGCCAAGCGACGTAAAACGCGTCAACGTAATCGCCATCGGCCGATCCCGCCTCATTACCCCCGCCGAAGAAACATGGGATAGCTGGTTCGACGGGGATAGCGTGAGTGCTGACTTCATGCCTGATCGCGACCAACCCACCGATCAGGAGCGCGAGTCGTTCTGATGATCAAATACATGCTCGACACCAACATCTGCATATTCACCATCAAGAACAAACCGCAAATCGTCAGAGAGGCCTTCAACCGCCATGACGGGCAGCTATGCATCAGTGCTGTCACCCTCATGGAGTTGATCTACGGCGCCGAAAAGTCAGCAGCACCAGAAAAAAACCTTACCGTCATCGAGGGTTTGGCAGCCCGCCTTGAGGTCCTGCCTTTCGACAATGAAGCGGCCGCGCATACCGGAATGATTCGATCCGAGCTGGCGAAGGCTGGAACACCCATCGGCCCATACGACCAAATGATCGCCGGCCACGCGCGCTCACGTGGGTTCATCGTAGTCACGAACAACCTGCGGGAATTTGAACGGGTTCCTGGGTTACGCGTAGAGGACTGGGTGCATCCCCGTTGAATTTAATGAAGACATAAAAAAAACGGCCGCTTGTCATCACTGACAGCGGCCGTTTTTTTGCGTCATGCGCTACGAATCAGCTGAGTACCACCGCACCCGCCTTCTGCAGCTTGCGACGGCGAGCCACCAGCAAACCGGAAGCCACTACCAGAACACTGAGCAGGCCTGTTGCGAGGATTTCCACACGGTGGGCGTCCTGGAAAAGCATGATGGTCAGAGCCGCAACGATGAAGACGATCACCGCGTAGGTCAGGCCCGGGAACAGCCACATGCTGAAGACGATTTTTTCACCGCGAGCCATGCGCTGCTTGCGCATACGCAGTTGCGAGATCGCGATCACCAGGTACACCAGCAGTGCAATGGCACCGGAGCTGGCCAGCAGGAATTCGAACACCGCAGCCGGTGCCACGTAGTTGGCGAACGTGGCCAGGAATGCCGCGCCCGTGGACAACATCACCGCCCAGTAAGGCGTGCCGCTTTTGTTGGTGCGGGTGGAAACGGCTGGTGCATCGCCGCGCTTGCCCAGGGAAAACAACATGCGCGAAGAGGTGTAGAGCGCCGAGTTCAGGCAACTGGTCACAGCAACCAGTACCACGATGTCGACGATCATCTTGGCGTTCGGGATGCCCATGCGCTCAAGCACGGTCTGGTAGGAGCCCAGGCTTGCCAGTACAGGGTCGTTCCATGGCACCAGGGCCACAACGATGAAAATCGATACCAGATAGAACAAGCCGATCCGCCAGATCACCGAATTGGTGGCCTTGGAGATTTGCTTGCCAGGGTTTTTCGACTCCGCGGCCGCGATGGTCACGATTTCGGTGCCCATGAAGGAGAACATGGTGGTCAGGATCGCGCCCAACACCGCACCCATGCCGTTTGGCAGGAAGCCCTGGGTATCGAACAGGTGCGAAACGCCGCTGACCTGGCTGTTCGGCAAGAAGCCGAAGATTGCCGCTACGCCGAGAATGATGAAGCCGATGATCGCCAGGACTTTGATCAGGGCGAACCAGAACTCGAACTCACCATAGTTCTTCACACTGAACAGGTTGGTCACGGTCAGCAGCATCGTGATCACAAGAGCGAAGGCCCAGATGTCCACACCCGGGAACCAGGCATGCAAAATGGTTGCAGCGGCGTTGGCCTCCAGCGGGATCACCAGAACCCAGAACCACCAGTACAACCAGCCGATGGTGAAACCGGCCCAGTGACCGATCGCCCGATCGGCATATGTCGAGAAGGAGCCGGTGTCCGGCGAGGCAACAGCCATTTCACCGAGCATGCGCATCACCAACACTACCAGCATGCCAGCGGCGGCATAGGCCAACAGCACGGCAGGGCCTGCAGCAGCGATAGCGTGGCCCGAGCCCACGAACAGGCCGGCGCCGATAACCCCGGCGATCGACAGCATGGTCACGTGACGCGGTTTAAGCCCCTGTTCGAGGCCGTTAGAGCTTTGGGTACTGCTCATTGAAACTACCTTTGTAAGGAAAAGCGAATGCGTGCAGCTCCCGAAGATTCTCTCTTGTAAAAAGAAACAAACGGGGCGTTCCGGAATCTGCACGCAATAATTGCGCCAAAATATTTCAAAACCTTCTAATCCGGCGATCTCATCCTGACCGGACAGTCTTCGCAAGTCATTGAGATTAATGGCAATTTGCCAGAACGTTACCCTGCGACCCACTTTCAGGAACGCATCAAGGCAACAGAAACACACTTCAAAAACGCTCAGCGCACAATAAAAGTGCGTTTGGCCGGTTAGCGCTTCCCACCCCCTGCCAAAGCTGGCAACATCGCGCCCTTTTTGTGAAAGCCGCTGGGTTTTTGAATTGAAACTCAGGTTCAAACGGCTGTTCGGTTGTTGATGGGGCGACAGTCTGCTGTGCCGATGCGACAACCTGCCACATGCCACCCGTTTACTGCCCCAGCGCTGTTGGCTGCCTTGGAAACGCTATGCTAGCTTGGCCGCCTCGCCAGGAAGGCCACCAACAGCAGGAGCGAAACACATAATGAGGAACGCACATGGCTGAGGCCACGCCCGCGCTTGAAATCCGCAACTTGCACAAACGCTACGGCTCGCTTGAGGTGCTTAAAGGTATCTCGCTGACCGCTCGCGACGGCGATGTGATCTCGATCCTCGGCTCCTCCGGCTCCGGCAAGTCCACGTTCCTGCGCTGCATCAACCTGCTGGAAAACCCGCATCAGGGCCAGATCCTGGTGGCCGGCGAAGAGCTCAAGCTCAAAGCCGCGAAAAACGGCGAACTGGTGGCCGCCGACGGCAAGCAGATCAATCGTCTGCGCAGCGAGATTGGTTTTGTGTTTCAGAACTTTAATCTGTGGCCGCACATGAGCGTGCTCGACAACATCATCGAAGCCCCGCGCCGCGTGCTCGGCCAGAGCAAGGCCGAAGCCATCGAAGTGGCCGAAGCCCTGCTGGCCAAGGTCGGCATCGCCGACAAGCGCCATGCCTACCCGGCGCAATTGTCCGGTGGCCAGCAACAACGCGCGGCCATCGCCCGCACCCTGGCCATGCAACCCAAAGTCATCCTGTTCGACGAGCCGACCTCCGCGCTTGACCCGGAAATGGTCCAGGAAGTACTTAATGTCATCCGCGCACTGGCCGAAGAAGGCCGCACCATGCTGCTCGTGACCCACGAAATGGGCTTCGCCCGTCAGGTCTCCAGCGAAGTGGTGTTCCTCCACCAGGGCCTGGTAGAAGAGCAAGGATCGCCACAGCAGGTGTTTGAAAACCCGCTTTCGGCGCGCTGCAAACAATTCATGTCCAGCAACCGCTAACGGAGCTACCCACATGCAGAACTTCAAAAAGGTCTTCCTGGCTGCCGCCGTCACCCTCGCGTTCAGCGCCGGTGCCATGGCCGAAACCCTGAAGATGGGCATCGAAGCGGCTTACCCGCCGTTCAACAATAAAGATGCCAGTGGCAATGTCGTCGGCTTCGACAAAGAGATCGGCGACGCCCTGTGCGCCAAGATGAAAGTCGAGTGCACCGTTGTCACCTCCGACTGGGACGGCATCATTCCGGCCCTGAACGCCAAGAAGTTCGACTTCCTGATCTCCTCGATGTCGATCACCGACGAGCGCAAGCAAGCGGTGGACTTCACCGACCCGTACTACTCCAACAAACTGCAATTCATCGCGCCGAAAAACGTCGATTTCAAAACCGACAAGGCTGCGCTGAAGGGCAAAATCATCGGCGCACAACGCGCAACCCTCGCCGGCACCTTCCTCGAAGACAATTATGGTGACGACATCACCATCAAGCTCTACGACACTCAGGAAAACGCCTACCTCGACCTGACTTCCGGTCGTCTGGACGGCATCCTCGCCGACAAATACGTCAACTACGAGTGGCTGAAAAGCGACGCCGGCAAATCCTATGAATTCAAGGGTGACCCGGTAGAAGAAAGCGACAAGATCGGTATTGCCGTACGTAAAGGCGACCCGATCCGCGAGAAGCTCAACGTCGCGCTGAAAGAAATCGTTGCTGACGGTACCTACAAGAAGATCAACGACAAGTACTTCCCGTTCAGCATCTATTGATACTGACCTGCCGGACCGACGCCGCCTTCTGACGGCGCCGGTTCTTGGCATTGCCTGCCGCGATTTGAAAAGAAATCCATGATTATCGACCTCTACGGATTCGGCCCGGCGCTCGCCGCTGGCGCGCTGATGACTGTGAAACTGGCACTCTCGGCCCTGTGCCTTGGGCTGGTGCTCGGTCTGCTCGGTGCCTTGGCCAAGACTTCCCCGTACAAGCCTCTGCAATGGCTTGGCGGCACTTACTCGACCCTGGTTCGCGGCATCCCGGAATTGCTCTGGGTGTTGCTGATCTACTTCGGCACGGTCAATTTGATGCGTGCCCTGGGTGAGTTCTTCGGCAACCCCGACCTTGAACTCAACGCCTTCGCCGCCGGCGTGATTGCGCTGGGCCTGTGCTTCGGTGCCTACGCCACCGAGGTATTTCGCGGCGCGATCCTCGCCATCCCCAAAGGCCATCGTGAAGCCGGCGTGGCATTGGGCCTGTCGAAGTGGCGCATTTTCACCAAGTTGATCATGCCGCAGATGTGGCGCATCGCCCTGCCCGGCCTGGGCAACCTGTTCATGATCCTGATGAAAGACACCGCGCTGGTTTCGGTGATCGGCCTGGAAGAAATCATGCGTCACGCGCAAATCGGCGTGACCGTCTCCAAACAACCGTTCACCTTCTATATGGTCGCCGCGTTCATGTACCTGGGCCTGACCGTTCTGGCCATGACCGGCATGTACTTCCTGGAAAAACGCGCCGCTCGCGGCTTCGCGAGGAGCACCCAATGAACTGGGAAGTGATCATCAAGTGGCTGCCGAAACTGGCTCAAGGCGCTACCCTGACCCTGGAACTGGTGGCCATCGCAGTGATCGCCGGCCTGCTGCTGGCGATTCCGCTGGGCATCGCCCGCTCTTCACGTTTGTGGTGGGTGCGGGCGTTTCCCTACGGTTACATCTTCTTTTTCCGGGGTACGCCGCTACTGGTTCAATTGTTCCTGGTCTACTACGGTCTGGCGCAGTTCGATGTGATCCGAAACAGCTCGATGTGGCCGTACCTGCGCGATCCGTTCTGGTGCGCCACCGCGACCATGACCCTGCACACCGCTGCCTACATTGCCGAGATCCTGCGGGGCGCCATTCAGGCGATTCCACCGGGCGAGATTGAAGCCGCGCGAGCGCTGGGCATGTCCAAGACCAAGGCGCTGATCTACATCATCCTGCCGCGCGCGGCGCGTATCGGCCTGCCGGCCTACAGCAACGAAGTGATTCTGATGCTCAAGGCCAGCGCCCTGGCCAGCACCGTGACCTTGCTCGAACTGACCGGCATGGCGCGAACCATCATCGCCCGGACCTACCTGCCGGTGGAGATCTTCTTCGCCGCCGGCATGTTCTACTTGTTGATGGCTTATGTGCTGGTACGCGGCTTCAAGCTGCTGGAGCGCTGGTTGCGCGTCGATGCCTGCCAGGGACGTTGACTCACAAGTATTGACGGGCGAGGCCTTGCTCGCCCGTTTTATGCGCCTGGATGCGTTTCTGATAGAACATCAGGCCCTGTGGAAGCCTCGACCGTTCACACATCTTCAGCTGCCGTGGGAAACGTCCCACCCGGAACTGGCAGCCTGGCTACGCGGGCGGTCATTGGAAGATGCGGAACACGCTCACAACCAACCAGCCCTTCTGAACGCGCCGGAACCCTTTGCATCATTGGCGGCGATGTCTGCTGCACTCAGTGCCGTGGGTGAACTGCCCGCCCATACTCTCGCCACAGCGGGTCATCGATTGAATGTCGACGTACCGGGACGCAAGTGGCAACAAATCGAAGCCTTCGCCAGCCGCCTGCAATTCGCCGATGCTCCCGGGCATTGGCTGGATTGGTGCTCGGGCAAAGGGCATCTTGGACGCCGATTGTTGCAAGCAGGCCAACAGCTGACCTGCCTGGAACATGACCCCGCGCTGATTGCCAGCGGCCAGGCCCTCAGTCAACGGCATCAATTGCATGCGTTGCATGTTGAACAAGACGTGCTCGACACCACCGCGGCCTCGTTACTGGGCTCTGAGCACACACCCGTTGCCCTGCACGCTTGCGGTGATCTGCATGTGCGTTTGATTCGGCTGGCCAGTGCCTCTGGCTGCAGGCAGCTCGCAATCGCTCCTTGCTGTTACAACCGGACAAGCCTGGTTGATTACGCCCCCATGTCCTCTGCCGCCCAACGCTGCGGCCTGCAACTGTCGCTCGATGATCTCGCGCTGCCCATGAGCGAAACCGTCACCGCTGGCGCTCGCGTTCGTCGTCAACGCGACCTGTCCATGGCCCGACGCCTGGGGTTCGATCTGCTGCAACGGGAACTGCGGGGCATCGACGAGTATCTGCCAACCCCCTCCCTGCCCACCGCCTGGCTGGACAAATCCTTCGCCGATTACTGCCATCATTTGGCCGAACTCAAAGAGTTATCCACAATCGTCCCGCAAGACTGGTCGGCACGTGAAGCCGCTGGCTGGCAACGACTGGCGCACGTGCGCAATCTGGAGCTACTGCGCGGGCTGTTCCGACGCCCATTGGAAATGTGGCTGGTTCTGGATCGAGCGCTGTTCCTTGTTGAACAGGGATACTCGGTTCGCCTCGGAACCTTCTGCGAAAGCCCGCTCACACCACGAAATTTAATGTTACTCGCAGAACACCCTTAAAGCACGACAGCCTGTGGATAACTCTGTTGATGAAATTATCGTGGATCCAATATTTACAACTGTTTCAGGGGTGAAACCAATCTGTTCAGTTTTCGTACAGCCCAATAAAAAACCCGAAAAACAGGCATTTGCGAACAGATGAGAACGAATCCACAAATCCTCATCAAATCCCGTGCATCTGAAAATCCGTTGTGCATAAGCATTCAATCAAAAGGACATAACTGCCAGAATTGGGTCGGCATGGGCAGAATATGCAGAAGCTGACTAGCCTTCGAGAAATGCGAATCAGCCGGCATGGACAGGGGAATTTGAGCGGCACCAGCGGCTGTCTACCAACTCCGCCAGATAGGGCGTTTCTCAAGGCCCGATGACGACTCGGGCGTGTCAGAAATCAGCAACAGAGGTTTGCGCAAAAATAGTCAGAATTCAGGGGTTTACAGAACCTGCCCAATCGCTATAATCGTCGCCCTGACACGCCGGTATAGCTCAGATGGTAGAGCAACTGACTTGTAATCAGTAGGTCCCGGGTTCGATTCCTGGTGCCGGCACCATATCCAGCTCCATCGCGTTCCACCGAATGCCTTGGAAGCCCCTAAAACCCGCCCTTTGGCGGGTTTTTTCGTTCCAGGACCCTCCGTCGGGATCCAGCAAAATACCCCATCCCCGGGGGTATTTTTAGGGTACAGCGTCTTGCCTGCATGGAGAACGTACCCTTATGCCACGCCTAGCCGTTCCTCTCAGCGACCTCAAATGCCGTACGGCGAAACCTCGCGAACGCGCCTACAAGCTATTCGACGGTGGCGGCATGTACCTCTTCGTGAAACCCAACGGCGTGAAAACGTGGCGATTGCGCTACTTCAAACCCAGCGGCAAGGAAGGCACGCTGATCATCGGCAACTACCCCATCATCTCGCTGGCCGTCGCGAGGACCAAGCGCGATGAAGCCAAGGCCCTGTTGATCGACAACATCGACCCGATGGAAGAGAAGAAGAAAGCGAAGCTAGCGGCTCAACGAGCTTCCCTGCTTTTTGAAACCGTCGCCCTGGAGTGGCACGCCGAAATGTCGCGGCGCTGGACGGAGGGACACGCCAAGACCGTCATGAGCCGGTTGCGCACCCACGTCTTCCCCCTGATCGGCCAACGCCCCATCGCTGAGCTTGATACCCATGATCTGCTTGAGATCACTCTGCGTATCAAAGAGCGCGGCACCATGGACGTTGCTCTGCGCGTGCAGAATTATCTCTCCACCATCATGCGGGGCGCGAAGCGGGCAAGGCAGATCAGCCAGAATCCTGCGCTCGATCTGGCAGGGTCGATTCATGCCCCGCGTACAGTGCACCGCACCGCCCTGCCCTCTCACTCAACCGCCTCCCCGAACTGCTCAGCCGGATCGACAACTACAACGGCCGTGAGGTAACCAAGCTGGCTGTACTGCTGACGCTGCACGTGTTCGTGCGCTCCAGCGAACTGCGCTTTGCGCGCTGGGATGAGTTCGACCTGCAAAGGGCGATGTGGGAAATCCCCGACACCCGCAAGCCAATCGACGGCGTGCGCAATTCCACTCGTGGCACCAAGATGAGCGGAGACATACAGATGGTGCCGCTCTCTCCGCAAGTCATCGCGATCCTAGAACGATTACGCGGCTTGAGTAGATTCTCCGAGCTGGTGCTGCCCGGTGACCACAAGTACTGGAAGCCAATGTCAGAGAACACGGTTAACCAGGTGCTGCGCAACGTTGGCTACGACACATCCAAGGAAGTATGCGGGCATGGATTCAGGACCATGGCCTGTAGCGCCTTGCTGGAGTCAGGGCTGTGGACAGACGCGACTATTGAGCGGCAAATGAGCCACAAGGAACGCAATCGCGTGCGTGCCGCCTATATCCACAAGGCCGAATTTCTGGAGCAGCGTCGGCTGATCATAGCGTGGTGGAGCAATTACATCGATGCCAACAGATCGGGGCATGTCACTCCACATGAGTTCGCCCATCCAGCTGGCGACAACATCACTCCCTTGCCAAGTGGGCGTGGCGCATTCAATCGTCGGTGAACCCTCCAGATCACCGTTGGCCGCTCTTTAATTCGGGTCCATCCAAACAGGGCTGCAAAGCCGCCCTGTTTGGATGGACCTCGCTTTGCAAAGCTAAAAGCCAACTCGGTTCCTTTAGATGCCACTGATTTCCACCGGTGGATAATTTCATACACAGCCCCAGAGGCCACGAGTAATGGGGCGTTGACCAAAATTATCCACAGGCGTAGAACTGATCTTGCAAGCGCTGTCGATGACAGCAGCCCAGGTGACCCGAGCCTTCAAGGTCACGCCGCTCCCGCGGTGGTTCTCCCCAAGGGCGATTCGCATCCGGCAGCTCGCCCGGTCACTACCCATGTGATGGATGCTCTTACACATATAGCGCTCGTGCGCCGATACCCCGTACCTCGCTGCCCTGCAGCAATCTATCCGCTTGGCCGACTACTGCGCCAACCTGTGCCCGTGTCTTTCTGTGGAAAGAGACGGGCACTTCTAACACTGCCGCAGCCCTGATCGCACAGGGCTTTGCGGCATTCCCCCTCGTGACAATCGGCGTGACAAACGCCGATGTCACCAGCAACAGCGCTGTAGATGATGGTGCCGCAGACCAAGGAATGGACTGCACCTGACTGACAGTCAGGCATGCCCCGGTCATCGCATTGCTGCTTGCACCTGGCTCAGGATCTCGCGGCACTGGTCTCGTCAGCCAATGCAGCCTCCACCCGCCCACCGGTAACGGTGCTCAGGAGGCCAGATCATGAGATGCCCTTGCTCCCGGACGTAAGGAGCCGCCAGTCCCGCGTTAGAGGACATCCCCACAGGTCGCAGGGGCCTTGATCCCTGATAACACTCAGCATTCTTGGCGGGATGACGTGGGGCGAGGATTGGAGATCGGATGATGAGGTGACTGACATGGCCTTGGTGGGTAGACGCGATGGCCGCAATTTCGGTTACGGCAGGCAACTGAGTTATGCAGGGCCGCAGGCGTTGAAAGACATGTTCGGCGGAGGCCATTACGGCACGGTCAAAGCTCACAGTGATCGGTGGCAGGCATTTGTGAAGTGGTGCCGCTCCGACCAGGGGCCCGGCATCAATGATGCGCGGCAGATTGATCGGAAGCTGTTGGCCGACTATGCGGCGTATCTGCGCGACATTGTTAAGCGCGGTGATCTCGCCGTCAGCACCGCGCAGAACCGGCTATCCAGCGTTAACAGGACTATGGCTGCGCTTCGCGGTGATCAGTATGTGAAGGTACTCAGTCCGAGCAAAGCGTTAGCAATGCAGCGCTGCAACGTTCGCAAAACAGCGCCCCAGGGGCAAGACAGCGGGCAGTTGAGACAGATCGTCGATGCCTTGTGCAAACATGGGCAGTTACGTGTAGCCGCGATTGCTCAGTTGGCGCGGTCCACGGGCATCAGATTTCGTGAGGCGGTCTTGGCGGACTTGCCAAGATTGTGTCGTGAGGCGGATAGCCTTGGGAAGATCAACATACAGGATGGCACCAAGGGTGGCCGGGCTGGTGCTTCGGCACCTCGTTGGATTGCGGTGGATGAGCATATTCGAGCCGCCTTGGCGTTTGCGGTGCAGGTATCGCCGGTGGGCAGCCGCAACATGGTTGCGACCAGTGAAAGCTACAAGGAGTTTGTTCAGAGAATCGTCGGGCCCGCTAGAGACGTTCTGCATGCCCACAATCTCAAAGGATTTCATGAGCTGAGAGCGGCGTTTGCGTGTGAGCGTTACCAGCAGATCACCCAGCATCGGGCACCTGTTAACGGTGGGCAGTGCTGTGCCATAGATCGTCGTCTTGATCGTGAAGCTCGCATGCAGATCAGTCGAGAGCTGGGGCATGGCCGAGTTGATGTGGTCGCTTCCTATATTGGGGGGCGGGTATGACCAAGACGTTTGATATGGAGGTGTTCTTGTTTGGCGTTCTGACAGGCTCGCATTCGACCCGAGAGCGGCATTTGCGGCAGGCGAAGGATATCCAAAAGGCAATTACTGAGCGCTGGGCACGAGGTAATCCATGGACCTGGCAAAAAAAACATCTCAATTGGATTTTGAAACACCATTTGAGCAAGCGCGCTGAATCCACCCGTTATTACTATTTTTTAACCATATGCCTGATAGCTGACCGTTTAGGAAAGGACTGGAACTTCGAACACAAGATAGCGAATACGTAACACGAATAGGGACTCTTCGTTAATACTATAGCCAAACTTAACAATGTAAAGCGCCTAGCAATCACAACATCAGCGAAATTTATTAACTTTTAATCCATCCTCGATAGATCAGATGTATCGAGGACGGTCACCTTTTTTAAACGGAAACGCTACACGACAGGGCACGTTAGTGACAGCGTCGCTAAAAAATGATAGGGTTTTGCCATCACATGCATAGATGCGAAACTAACATGAACAACAAAACTTCAGGGAATGACTTCCATCAACTCATCCAACTGTTAGCAGATAATATAGAGATTGATGAGCTCGCGGAACGCTTGGGACTGCCAGTAAAGAAAGTAGGTGATAAAGCGATATCCCTGTGTATTGAGCACAATGAAAAAAACCCTTCCATGCAGTTGTACAAAATAAGCTCATACGACAGATCTCATTATCACTGTTTTTCTTGCCACGCTCATGGTGACATCTTCAAGTTTGTACAAAAAGTCCGAAATATAGACTTCACAACGGCCGTTAGATGGCTGGCGGAGACCTACGGCTATACCATTCCCAAACAACCTTCCAGAACGCAACACAAAACAAGCACATCACTTCCCAAGCAAAAAGAACAAGAAAAAGTCCATATTGACTCAGAAACATTAGAAGCCGCGTTAAAAATATACAGAAACAACTCAAGTAAAGAACTTGAACCTTGGCTAAAATCCAGGAAATTCACATTAGCAACAAGCATAGCCGCGGAAATATCTCTAGCATCACCAAGAACTTTATCTCGAGAGATAGAGAGTCACAAGGGTAATTATGGTGTATTCCGAGCAATGCTCGAACAGTTCGAGTCAAGCGGACTAATAAGAAGAGAGAATTCAGACCTCACTAATGTGCAGGGCCAAAACCTAAACCTAGGCGATTCATATAGAGATTTCTTCTACGATCAGCGTGTAATATTCCCTATGCGGGACGAAAACAAAAAGCTTGTTGGGTTCGCTGGACGCAAGACAAAAGAAGGCTCGAAATCACCAAAATACCTCTACTCCCCTAAATTACCCAAGTCCTCTATCCTATATAGATATCACGAGGCCTTTTCCAAAATAAAATCACTTATTGAGGAAACCAAACAACCTAACCTCTATGTCTGTGAGGGATTGCTGGACTGCCTCAGACTAGAAAAGCTAGGGTACGCAGCGGTAGCAATATTAGGTTCAAGTCTCTCCGAACATCAAGCCCAACTTTTAATAAATCTAGCCAATACCCTTCCTGAGATATCCCCTCTCCGTTTAAAAATCTTTTTAGACCGTGATCAAGCTGGTTTAAAAGGTTCAGCACTATCTATTGAAAAAATATTAAGTAAGGATACCAATCTCCGAATTGAAGTTTCATTTATATGGACTCTTGATGATGACATACCTACCGATTCAGCGGGTGCAAAAGACCCTGATGAGTTGCTGAGTAATTTTGAGTCATTAAAAGAAGCCGATGCTTTTCTCGAACACTCTACACACCCCGCCGCACTCGCACTCGTATCAGAAAGACTAAAAATTTCACCTTCCACCATCCTAGATGATGCTGCTTGGACCTCCGTACCAGATGGAGCAAAATTTCGAGTAGGGCAGTACCTATCAAGTATATCCCAGGGCTTTCCTAAAAGGCTTCTCGTTACGAGCAGTTCGGAATCTGTTGATAATTTCTCTTGGACAAAGGAACTGGCAAATTACAGCGAACCTAAAAAGCTAAGGAAGAAAAGTAACTACAGCATATCATCAGGCCAAGACCAAGCCTTAAAATTGAACCTAGCAAGGGAGCTAGCTCAGTCCGGGGCTAACAAAGGGGAAGTCCTATCAGACATCGCTGCTTGGCGCAGACTTTCATTAGCGGCCACAGCATTTAACGAAGGGTTTTCATCGCGTTTAAAGCAGAATCAATTTCAACCAATAGAGCCATTTGACGCAGTACATGTTTCACGTGGATTCGGCAAAAATGAGCCAAGGCTTAAGTCAATGCCGTGCCCAGAAGACTTGGTAATTCAACAATATATAATCAATGAGCTTTTATCCGAACAACTAGACGAAAGCTCAGAGCTAGGATTTAGTAGATTTATTCCGGCGGTACGTTTCTATCGAGATTCAGATAGAAAAAAAACTACTGGAGAACCTAATGGATCATCCTTTGACGAAACACTTAGTTTCGCCTATCAAATTGACATGGATGTTCTAGAGGGTAGGCATCCACCATCTTCGGGTGGAATTTTTCGACCATTCTTTGACTGCTGGAAAGAATTCATTGCGTCACTCCTTTCACAAGGTGAAGGGATGAGTCAAGTACACATGATCCGACTTGATTTGAAGCGCTATTATGACAATATAAAGCGCTCTGTCATGAAGGGGATGCTTCAAGACTGTATAAATTCCGCCTTTGAGAAGTTAGATAACTCAGAAAACTTTGCTCCACTCTTTCAGCCGGCCGGCTTTACGGATGAGCGTAATCGAGCTGTAGTCGATTTTCTAGTAGACCAAAGCTTCGGGTTTCACTATTACCATCCAGATACAGGCGAGCCAAAGAAATCCGATCGTGAGCGCGGGATTCCCCAGGGTCCGGTCTTATCGGCATGGTTAGGCAACAGCTTACTTTTTAAGCTGGACTCTAAGATAAGGAGCAAGCTTGTAGAGTACAACCGTGACGGTCAAACCCGTGCAGGCTATGCACGTTATGTTGATGACGTAGTAATTATCAGCGACAGCCTTGATGTGTTGAATGTACTCAGGGCTATTGTTGAAGACGTAACAAGTTCACTCGGCCTTGAAATGGTTCCAAAAGAAAGCTTCGCACCAATGAGTGCCCAAGATTTCTTAGATGAGCTAACTTCTGGCCGCGCCTTGGCAGTCTCAGGGCCACGTGAAGAAACGGAAATATTCGAAGTTGAAGATTTTGAATTTGGCTGGGGCGCCTGGCAAGACAAGCAAATAACTCGTCAAAACGCACTCGAGCTTCTGAGAGACCCACGTTTATATCAAGCTTCACCTGAAATAATAAAAAACCAAATATTTACAGCCCTCAGAGCCAGTGACCTTAGGCCTTCAGAGCTTGCAAAAGCGGCACGCTGGATCTGGTACATTTCAGCTGTAATTTGTCAGGGTACAAGCGATGCAGACATTATCGGGACCTATTGGGGAATTTGGAATAGTGTTTGTCAAAATTTACCATTTGAGTTAAATAAAGATCTACCTTGGGATGATCCGTCATTTTATGCGCTAGAAGGGCTCCAAAATTTATTGGAGAGAGCAAACAAAATCGATTACGGCTCCGACCCAATCGAATCTAATGCTCGGCAACAAGGTATTATTGGTTTAGCCCGAGCGGCTTCTGACTCGAATTTCTTTAAGTCATTCTATCTGCCAAAATCTAGTCCATGCCCTGATGGCTGGGGATCAGGCACACAAAAGCTCAAGCGTATGTTTGTGCAGAGAGTCATTTGTATTCAATGGATGGCTAGTCAACTATCAAGTCAGATCGTAAAAGCTTCCGAAACTGATTCACTTGCACTGGAGATAATAGAGAAACAGAGCGCCCGATTTAGAATATCGCTTAAGAGGGCTATAGTAACAGACATAGAGGCCAACGGTAGAAACACAACAGGCCTAACCGTATCTGGCGACGCCTTGGGCGAATGGAATTTGCTGCATGATGCTTTCTTATGGTTACACAATGCTATCGTTTGCTTAACCGTAAACTCAGACTCGAATACAAATGATCCTCTTGCGGGCTTTGCACAAGAGTTGAATAGTATTTTACAAAAATCCCGTGAGCCATCTAGTGTGTTCGCCCTAGATGATGACAATTATCTTCCAATTCTTAAATGCCTACTCCCCTCTGGAAATAGTTATGAATGCGAAATTCATGATCAAGACCCATCCGGAGAGGCTATTCTGCTGGCTTTGCAAACATTCGCTGCAATTACTCCTAGGGAGGCATTGCCGCACTTATTAGTTAACCGTAATCACTTATTACAAAATGGCGAAGCAAAAATACCATTTCCTCCGCTTCCAGGAATTCCGGCAAGCGGACTACTTCTCTATTCTAGTCGGTCATACGACTCTAACTGGGTAAAAATATCAAAAATATGGTGGGTCACACTTCCTTCATCAACTGAAAACTCAGAAGATTCTAGAAATCCTACCTTTAAAATTTCAACCGCGGATTCTCCTTCCCAAGAGTTCGTGCCAGATTGGAAAACTGTAGTAGCAGTTGGAAAGCTGGAGATTTTTGAAGCTGAGCTACCAGAGGATCATAAATTTTGGAGCCCCGCCCTTCCGCCACGCATAGAGATAGATGCCTCAAAATTAAAATGGATAGCCAATGCATTCGAAGCGATTGCCAGAATAAATAAAGTCTCTCCCCAAAGTCATAAGGAATATGTTCCTGCTTGGCCATACTTATTAACAAGTAACAGACCTGATCAAAATGACGAAAATACTTTAATCATTTCTTTGCTTACACCAAGTTACCCGACAGTAGCTCTCGATGGGCTCGCATTTGTTCGAGACGGTTCACGGGGATTGAGAACTATCGAGGTCCCTGAACAATACGGTCAATTTTGGCGTACTGGCGTATTTTTATCTGAACTCTCTGGGTTTCGTCGTGACATTGATACATTTGCTGAGCTCGGTCCGAAAGATGCGGACACCACAAGCAGGCAAGAACTACTTGAGCCGGCAACTCACTTACTCCGAAACGTATTGCGAAAACTACGAGGAGCCTATTTCAAAAATCAAGTACTGAGTGCGCTTAATGACGGAGATCACCTTCCTGCAACTGTGACAAGATCTCTGGAGCTTCTGCGTGGTTTTCCTTTTGGGGGGGAACTACGAGAAGAAATTTCATATGTTATATCCAGCGAAGCTGAAACTGCAGCAATGCATATTCGCTTGTCCGGAAAAACATATCCGTTTACACAAGGGCTATTCTCTCAGTATATAGAAAAAATCGCATTGAAGGTTCTGCACACAATACCTACGCCGTGGGGTGCGGAATTGGCGGACAGTGCTGACGCCAAATTATTGAAAACCGATAGAATCATTCCCACGGCTTACTTCGAACTCTCTCAGCGTTTCTCTAAACTAAAGAACACACAAGCCTCAGTCCCCCTGCAAGCATGCAGTTTATCTGCTCTTATTGTGGGTTGTAAAGTTGCTGCGATTTCTTCTTGGGCCCGAGAACTCGCATTTGCAATTCATGCGTTAGGAGAAGAAGACTGGCCTTTCCCCGCTGAAGGAGAGCTTACAGAGACATGGGAAATTGCAGAGAAAGGTTTTTTGATTGACCAAGAAGAGGACTCTATTCTTGCTCTAAATGCATATTTTATCAAGCAGACTAAAGCCAACGCTCCGGAGACAGCGTTTACAAAAATATCACCTTTGGGTTGGCTAGCATTAGCATTATGTAGAATAGGTTTATCTGGTGAACATAAGAAGCTACCGCTAGCGGGCGAGTGGGACACCATAACGAAAAACAAACTTAAGCGACTGGTGCTTCTCCTCAGCAAGACACCTACAGAAAGTGAGAAAGACCAGCCAACCCTTGATGGAAATTGGCCCTTTGAGTTTAACCATGATGAGATTTTTTCCTCATGGCACGAACCATGGGTAGTTGACTCCATTAATTGCCTCTACACTGTAGAGGCTAACTTGAAACTTAAAACTAGAGATGCTACAGGCCCGTGGAAGCTTAACTCATCCGAGAACAGCTTCAAGTCAATATCGGGGGAGGAATGGTCTATTTCACGCTGGCAGATCGCGCTATCCGGTGGCGTACGGCCTGAGCGTGTACAGCAAGGTTCTAAATTCTTCAGCACTTGGCAGGAAACCTATAATTGCGATGGCAATCTTATATTGGTCAGCGCTCGCAATGAAAAACTTAGTCGGCTTTTAAGTTTAAACAGTCATCTGGCCAGCCCTCTTAGCGAAGTCGACGAAGAAGTTCAACTTTCAAGTAATGAAACCTCCTCTACTCTCGATGTGAACTCTAGTCTCTACGACATCGAATCAAACTCCATCGATGAGAAAACAAATACTCAAGAACGACTTGATCCTATATCCGTTGAAGACACACCAGAATCGACCGAGCCCATCGATAAGACTGCTTCAATTGATACAAAAGACCTACATAACTCGACTCGAAAAGACTGGCGCTCTCTTCAAGAGAGAGTATGGGACCCGCGTCAACAGCGTTCACCCGGTCATGTTCGAATCGCAATAATGCAGTGGGACGTAAACGATACTTATCGCCATCCTATAGTAGACTCCAACGACTGGAGCAATGAACTTCCGCCCAAAAATACGGGATCATCTGCGAGTCGTAATGAGCTTCGCCGGAGAAAGTTCATATCTGAAGCATTATCCGCCTGTAAGAGCTTTCGCGTAGACTTACTGGTTATTCCGGAATACTCAGTTCGCCCCGATACAATCAAATGGCTTCGAGAGCAAATAAAAAGAAAGCCAGATATGCCTGCTGTACTAGCAGGTACATATAAACTGTATGGCAACACAATGGATACAGGGTTTGCGGAGGTACACGACGGTATTTTAGGACTTGCAGACCACTTGAAAACGTTCTCCACCTCACCACCGTCCAAGCCTATGACGTACATGTCGGGGGAGCACAGTTCAATCTTGACTCTGATTGCTCCGTTAAAGCTGAGCGACGGAGAGCGTATAGCTTGCACATTTTCACGCAGAAAAAAATACTCATCACTTGCTGCATCTGAAGTTTTTTCACCATTACTAGAGCCTTTATCACCTCTATTTTCACCAGATTTTCTGCTTTCAGAACTTAGGAGCCGTGACACCGATGGCGCCCGAACA
The DNA here is from genome assembly GCF_004321495.1 of Pseudomonas sp. Sample_10. Classification (NCBI taxonomy): domain Bacteria; kingdom Pseudomonadati; phylum Pseudomonadota; class Gammaproteobacteria; order Pseudomonadales; family Pseudomonadaceae; genus Pseudomonas; species Pseudomonas sp. Sample_10. The sequence continues at coordinate 35,772 of NZ_RCOE01000140.1, read as the reverse complement.
GCTTTTGACAACGTGATTAAACCAGAAGAAATTCTGGACTACTCCCAACAATTAAGACACCTTCTACACAGCACTGAATTTATCTGCTCTGAACTTTTTCTACCAATGAGCCCAGTCAACTATAGGGCGTTAGCTGCCGAATTAAGAAAACAAGCAATCAAGTTTGGCCGCACTATATCCAGCGAAAAAGCCGAAGCCATTCTGATTGAAGATTTAGTATCTATGTCGAAATACCTCGGCCTATCTGGAGACGGCAATAGTAGGAGATCTATAATCTTGGTACCCGCTATGACGTCCAGATCAGCAGACTATTGGATATTTGGGCAGGCCACTTTGCTATCCGGTGGTGCGACAACAGTTTTTTGCAATGCCGTTTGCAAGAAGCAAGCAGTCGGTGGAAGTTGCTTCATCGGTAGAGAAAGCTGGACGAATTCGAAAAAGTCAATTTTTCACGACCTGATAACTCCGTACGCTGGGTGGTCTAAAGGCATTTACTACAATAATCCTAATGATGCCTTGGGACAGACAGAACAAGCCATCGTTATAGCTGACGTCGACCCGTCTTTCATGCAAGAAGGAAAGCCCAGGCCTCAAGCTTTAGCAGTACCACTCCAGTTAGTAGCATACCTTCCAATAGCTGAGCTTACTGAAAAGAACAGGGATAATTTCTACTTAGACCTAAAAAAATCTATTGCATTGATAAATGCCGCGGAAATGTCGGGCAGAAATATATCGCCTGAAGCACCCGGCATAAATGAGACTCGACAGATATTCTCCAATATTTTTGAAGGCGAGGATCTTAGGCCGCTTAAAGAGCGGTATGAACATTGGCGAGATCACTGGAGGGCAAACCCAACCGCTGGCATCCCTCCTGTGATAACAGACTGGTTAACAGTCGATCTGTTTGATGAGATTGGCTCAATGCCAAATATTTTCATTCCACCGTATCCGTCCAGAGAGGATTAATACAACTAGTATTTTAGTAAATTCGGAAGTCGGTTGAGGTCTTCGTAGTATGGAGACCTCATCACACGCTTTACAGTGTGATTAATTTCAATGGAGAAATCGGTCATCGTCTTCAAAGCCCTGATTCGATTCCATATAACGCCATAAACAGCTGATTTATTTATAGCGACCCTTTGAGGTACGCCACAAAATCCACCAAATTCCAGCCCCGCGAATCCCCTGCCCTCACAGCAAGAAACCGTTCGTCTGGTGCCGCACCATACAAAACAAAGCCCTCGTAGCAATACGAGGGCTTTGTTGTTTCTGGCGCTTACCAGTCAGAGCTTAGTGACCCGCGCTCTGTCCGCCATCGACGTGGAGGATTTCGCCAGTGACGAACTTGGCGTTGTCCAGGTACACGACGGCTTGGGAAATGTCATCGATTTCACCCATGTGCCCGACCGGGTGCAGTGCGCCCAGGGCGGCGTGGGTTTCTTCGCCGTGCATTGGGGTCTTGATGATGCCAGGGCTGACCGCGTTTACCCGGATACCGCGTTTTGCGTACTCGATGGCCAGGGATTTGGTCGCGGCGTTCAAGCCACCTTTGGTCAACGATGCCAGTACCGATGGCACGCCGTCGATGGCGTGGTCCACCAGGCTGGTGGTGATGTTGACGATGTGGCCGCTACCCTGTTTCTCCATCTCGTTGATGGCCAGCTGGGTGATGTAGAAGAAACCGTTGAGGTTCACCGACAGCACGTTGGCGTAGTCCTCGGCGGTGTACGCGGTGAATGGCTTGGCGACGAAGATGCCCGCGTTGTTGACCAGGGTGTCGACGCGGCCGAAACGGGCGACTGCTTCACTGATTACGCGCTGGGCGGTTTGCGGTTCGCCGATGTCGCCGGCCACGGTGAGAATGTCAGGATCGGTCGAAGGTTTGATCGAACGCGAGGTGGCGACGACTTGATAACCGAGTTCACGGAAAGCCTTGACCATGCCATCGCCCAGACCTTGGGATGCGCCAGTGATTACGACAACTTTTTTCGAATTGCTCATGATAAATACCTCTAACTAAAGTGGGGTTTGAAATTTGATGAATCAGGCTTCGGCAGATGCCTTGGCCATTTGTCTCAACATCTGTTCGTAGTACTCGACCGATTGCGAACCGGACACCAGGTGCCGACCGTTCAACACCATGGCAGGAACCGAATTGATGCCGTGCTGTTGGTAAAACGTCTCCAGTTCACGCACCTGGGCAGCAAATTCGCCGGATGCCAACACTTGGCGTGCGCGCTCCTCGTCCAACCCGGCTTCACCTGCCAGGCGCACCAGCGTCGACTGGTCACTCGGGTTCGCGCCTTCGCTGAAGTAGGCACGCAACAGGATCTTCTTCAGTGCCACCTGGCGTCCTTCTTCCAGCGCCCAGAGCAGCAGGCGGTGAGCGTCGAAGGTGTTGTAGAAGTGCGTACGTTTTTCCAGGTCGAACTTGAAGCCGATGGCATTGCCGCGCTCGATCTGCATCGCTTTGCCATTGGCGACGTCCTGAGCGGTACGTCCGTACTTGCGCATCAAGTGCTCGACGGCTTTTTCGCCTTCGGGTGGCATGTTCGGGTTGAGCTCGAAAGGCTTATAAGTCAGCTCGACCGACACCTCACCCGCTACGTTCTCGATCGCCTGCTCCAGCGCCGTCGCACCCAGAGCGCACCATGGGCACACCACATCGGAGACGAAATCGATGGTGACCGACGGCGTCATGACTGCCCCTCTTCCGCCAGCTGCTTGCGGTACTGAGTGGTGGTGATCCCGGCGTAGCCCCAGTTATCGGTATCGACTTCCTCGATCACGATATGGGTCAGGTCAGGGCGTTTGTTGAGCACGCGCTCCAGTGTTTCAGTGATCTCGGCAATCACCTGAGCTTTCTGCTCAGTGGTAACGCCATCGCGGGTGATGCGTACGCTTACGAAAGGCATGAGGGAAACTCCAGTGACCTTCCCGTCGGGATGATGGGAGAGGCGTTGGAGCTCAATGTATGGCGTTAGCTGGAGGGGATAAAGATGGGGATGGGAACATCATTAGTTACGCAGTGTAATAATCTTACTCAATTTGAAAAATAGTAAAGAGAACCTTCGCTTCGAGTTGTTTTTTGAGCAGAAGAGCGCTTGCTCATGTCGCCGCGGGCGATAGGTTCCCAAAATCGATTTTCAACGACAAAAGCAAGCGAAAAATCCTGACCCGGTAGGCGCTTTATAAAATCTCGAGCTGCCACGCAAAAAGATGGCACCTTGACATCAAGCATTACATTCCCTTAAATCGTTGACTCATTTGACTATATCGAGCCAGGAATGCCGGCCAGATCACCGCTGTTCTCTCGCTGGGAGTATGTGCTCGGCGCTCTCTTCGTGGTCCTTGCTGTGCTCGATCCTTTCGGGCTATCGAGCTCGAGCAATAACGCCTCTGCACAGTGGTTGAATCGGGTATTCGCCAATAGTTACCCAAACACCGGGCAACAGCAGATCGCCGTCATCCTGATCGACGATGCGTACCTGATGCGCAACACCACACACTGGCCGATGCCTTACGACGAGCAAAGCAAGTTGTTCAAACGCTTGCTGGCCTACAAGCCTAAAGCGGTATTCGTCGACTTCATGTACAGCCTCGATCATTCCCAAGGCGACCCTGCTCTGGGTAGTCAGCTACTGGCCAATGTTTTCGAACGCTACCGCCATCAGGGAATTCCATTGTTGTTGGCTAATACCGGTCAGGTGCGTGGCGAGGAGGGCCAGGCCAATACTCTGGCCAATCTGGTTGAAGTCAGCAGCCCTGCACTGGTGGCGTGGAACGGGTTTGGTGACAAGTACCCACTGGCGGTCCAGAAACCACTGGGACCGATGGAAACGCCGGCCCTTTTGATGTATCGCCAATATTGCCAATCGCACACCTGCGCTGATTTGCCGAGCGATACGCAAGCGGCACTCCAGAGCCCGCCCATCGCCATTCAGTGGGGGATCCACCTGGCACCGGAACAGACGCGCATCGCAGATATTGCGCATTGCTCCGCGCCCGAAGGCTTTTTGAATGATGTCGGGAAAGAGCTTGTTCAGGCGATTTTCTGGAAGCTTTCCGGCGCCGAAAAATCCCGCTGCCTCTACAGCTTCACACTATCGGCCAGCGACCTTGAAGTGAGTACGCCCGAAGATCGAGCGCTATTGACCAAATTGCTGCGTGATCGTCTGGTGTTGGTCGGCGCGAATATTACCTCTACGGGCGATCTGGTTCATTCGCCCGTGCACGGTCAGATACCCGGCGTTTACCTACACGCCATGGCGCTGGATAACCTCGTGACATTGGGTATGGACTATGACCGCGAACCAGCCAGCCTGCTGGACTTCGACGTCAATTGGCTGGACTTGGTGGAGATTGGTTTGGTGGCGCTGATTGCGTTGTTCAAAGCACAACATGATCGCCAGAATCCAACGTCAGGCATCATCGGGCTGGACGTTGAAAGAGGCGTTTTTTTCAAGTCGTCCTGGGCAACCTTTTTGCTGATGACAGCCTTGCTAGGGCTATTGAGCCTGGGGCTTCACCATTACCACTACACCCCCGTCAACGTGCTCGCCGTTCTGATGCTGTCATTGGCGATATTCAACGAAAAAATCCAGGCTTATTTCGCCCGCAAGCACTAATCACCCAATCGTATTCTGCCCAAAAAAAAGGAATCAAGGATGACCCGCCCAGCCGCTCTATTACTCACCGCATTGTTCAGCCAGGCCGTCTGGTCTGCAACGCCGACCGTCGAGGCGTTTCTCGCCGACCCTATAGCTCTACTCGATGAACAAGGCAAACTCGAACGTGAGGTGCCACTCAAGGACGCCCCAAAAACTGCACTGGCGGTACTGCAATATAACGAGGCCCTGGAGCTGGTTCAGGTCGAGTTGGCGGGCAGGAAAGTTTGGCTCGATACCATGGACCTGCGCCTTAACCCCAGCAAACTGGTGAAACTGCCTTGCCAGAAAATGCCGGGCAGCAAGACTGCCGATAGCCAAAACAACTCCACCATCGGTTTTGGTGCAGGTTGCAATCAACAATAAAGGAGGTGGCAGTAGATGAAACGTTCACTACTGGCGCTACCCCTGCTGGCCACTGCGTTACTCAGTGGTTGCAACACCCTGCACGGTGCCAATGATGCATTGATGAATCTGGTCGGTCCCTCGACGCAATCGAGAGTGGCAGGCAAGTACGTCGACAATGCGCAAGTTCGCCAACACTACAAACTCGACCCGGTGCAACAGAGCAAACAGCGTTTGAGCTACGACGGCCGGACTATCCCGGCATCCGAATTACGCCAGCACAACCTGGTGGATATCCCGACGTTGCAAGCCTACTTGCAGGGCATCGTGACCCGACTGTCCAAGGGCTGGCCCGGGGAGATGCCAACGTTGCAGGTGAAGATCACCGACAGCTACAGCTTCGGCCCATCGGCTGATCCGTTCGGTGACGTGTTCGTGCCTCTGGGCATGCTGGATAACGTTGAGAGCGAAGACGAAATCGCGGCCATGCTGGGGCATGAAATGAGCCACGTTCTGCTGCGCCACCATGACCGAATGGCGGCATTTCAGCAGCAGAAAGAATTGATGACAAATGTGGCGACCACCGTAGTCTTCGCCGCCATGGCGTCCAACACGGGTGTGGATCGCAGTACCGGGACCATGAAGTTGATCAACAAGGATCCGATCGGCACGCAAAAAACCATCGGTAACACCGTGATCTTTACCGCGTTGGCTAACAGCTTCTCGGACAACATCTGGAGCACGGCATGGGGCCGCACCCAGGAAGATCAGGCTGATTTGCTCGGCACTGACCTCATGATTCGCGCCGGTTACGCTCCCCGCGCCGCCAGCTACAGCCTGCAGCGCCTGAATGATTTCCAGGGCAAGCAAAAGCCTCTGCTCAGCAGTTTTCTCAGTGCCCGCAAGGACGCTATGCAGCAGTCGCTCGAGCAATTCAATCTTGCCAATTTCACCAAAGAAGTGGATGTGCTGCTCAATCAAGGTCTGGCCACGGGCATCACGGCGACGAGCGAATATTTCAATCGCTCGCACATGTCACCGACAGATCGTGACGAGGAGCTGCGTCAATATCTTCGACGGGAATATAATCAGGAACGTAGAGCGCGGGTCGATGCGCAAGGATGGCCGAAAATTCGTGACGCGGCGCCTGTAGCCGCCGCGATGCAAGCTTACAAAGACGCCTATGCGTCAACTGATGCTTTGGAGCAGGGCAAGGTGCGCGAAGCCGACGTTCTCAGTCAGCGTGCGCTGTCGTCTGTTGTGAAGGACCAGCCCGGCATTCGACGTGCCGCGTTTGCCGTGCATCTGGCACAAGGCAAGAGCGCCGAGGCGCTGAAAGATCTGGAATCGATCAAGGATTGGTCGCTGGCTGGCCCCTCCATCTATGACCTCAAGATCGGCTATCACCTCAAGCGCGGCGAAGCCCAAGCGGCATTGGCGTTGATCGATAAGGCTGAACGCAACCTGGGGTCGGAAGAATTGTTCATCACTGAAAAACTGCTGGCCAACCAGCAACTCAAGGATGCCGCCCAAGTCCAGACGGTGCTGCAAAAGTGCGAAAAGTATCCAGCCCGCAAGGAAAACTGTAAAAAACTCGCCCCCATCAAAGCCTGATGACATCTCTCACAAAAAACCCCGAACCCGTCGCAGTGCTGTTCAGTTAAGAGATAGAGCGAGCAATCAGTAACCTGTGGCGAGGGAGCAAGCTCCCTCGCCACAGGTACAGTGTTCGTCCTTAACTGAACAGCATTACGAACCAGTCGGGTTTTTTATCAAGCTTGAATACTCAACCCATCATCAGAAAATATTGATCGGGTAATCCACAAACACACGCACTTCGTTACCGCTGACGTTGTACTCGCTCGACTTCTGCGACACGCGCAGGATCGAACTGCGCAGTTTCACGCTGAGGTCTTTCGCCGGGCCGCTTTGTACGACGTATTTGAACTGGTTGAAGATTTCACGCTCGGTGCCGCCTTCGCTGGTGGAGGTGGTGATGTTGTCACCGCGCACGTAGGCAAAGTTGTAGCTCAAGCCAGGAATACCGAAAGCGCGGAAGTCCAGACCGTAGCCCAACTGCCAGCTGCGTTCGTCTTCGGCGTTGAAGTCGGACCAGTAGGAGTTCGCCAGGTAGATGGTGTTGCCACCGTCGCCGATGCGGTTCTGTTCTTTTTGGTAGCCGCCGTAGGCATAGCCCAGGTTGCTGTCTCCGGTGCTGCGCTGGTGCGCCAGCGTGAACGAGTGTGGACCGGTGGCGAAGGTGGCTGCCAGGCTCCAGATCTTGTTGTCATCGCCGGTGACGCCGTTGTCGCGAACGTAGGAATCGTCCAGCTTGGTACGGTAGCCGTTGAAGTCCAGGGTCAGGGACTGATCCTTGGCGAGCGGGAACACGTAGTTGGCGTTCACGTACTGCTTCTTCAGCACGTCTTCGACGTCCGATGCGTACAGGGACGCCTTGAATTGTTCGGTGAACTGGTAGCTGCCGCCCAACACGTTGATCGACTTCAAGCCGCCGCTGTCACGACCTTCAGCGCTCTTGCGCGATTCAGCGGTGAAGCGACCGGCATTCAGCTCCAGGCCCTTGATCTCCTTGGAGGTGATCAAAGTACCGGTGTAGCTTTCCGGCAGCAGACGCACATTGTCGTAGCTCAATACCGGCAGGGCCGGCATCTGGTCGCCATAGGTCAGTGTGGTGCTGGACAGACGGAATTTGACGGCCGCGCCGCCCTTGGACAGATCGTCCGCTGCGTTGCCGCTGGCGCCTTGTTTGAAGAAATCGATGCCCTGAGCTCCGCTTTTGCCCTTGCCACCGTCCAGACGCAGCGCGTACAGACCAAAGGCATCCACGCCCACACCGACAGTGCCCTGAGTGAAACCGGAAGAGAAGGTACCGATGGCCGCTTGGCCCCACTCGGCTTTGTCGGCTCGTCCATCCTTGTAATCACGGTTCATGTAGGCGTTGCGCAGCAGCACCTTGAGGCTGCTGTCTTCGACAAATCCCTTGGATTCGGCCTGGTCGTTAGCCATGGCCTGTGTAGCGCTCAAAATCCCCAGAGCGATCAAACTGATTCGCTTGTTCAACATTTTGTTTTCCTTATTACGGGTTGAAACGCGCTGTGTCGAACGGCTGAAACGGCACTATCGCGCTCTTTTTTCGTTCCGCAAACAAAAAGGCCCGCACACGAATTCTCGCGGCGGGCCTTTTTCTTATTTTTTTAGGCATGGCGGTTGGCCACAGGCGTTGGGCAGAATCGTAGCTGCGGTCTTCACCATGTGTCAATTTCATGAATCGTCTGGAATTAGGCGAAAAACATCTAAGAAAGCCCTTTACGCGGCAGAAACATTCAATTGCACTGTATTTCCCCAGTCAAACTTGACGCTCCACAATCGACGATTCAGCGGGCGCCACAGCGGGATATAGGGTGATAACCGGTAACTAAAATCTCTAAAACGACAAGAGCAATGGTGATCGCTAAACTTCGCGCAAAAAAAACGCTGCCATCCTGGCAGCGCTTTTTTTTGATCAATCCGTTGTTTTTCTTTTTATCCTTCCATCACATCCCACAACGCATCCAGTTCCGCCTCGCTGAACAAACCAGCGGGGTAGCGCTCGATCATCGTCCGGCGCGGATCAGTTTCACTGATCGGACGCGTTCCATTGGACTTGAACCAATGCGCCAGAATCTGGAGCGATTCGCTGTTTACCGCCAGGGGATGCATTGCCCGCTCGCTCACTACATTCACTTCGGCGTTCATTTCAGCGCTCTCTCCCGGTTTGTGAGCGGCTAACTTATCCAAGGTTTATGACAGAACAACTGAGTTCTCCCCTCCCTGTTTTGCCCCATGTGCAATACAAGAGCTATGCCAATGTGGCTGGATGGTCGACCAGCGGATACAAAAAAGCCCGCAGTCCTTGGTGGCTGCGGGCTTTGGGCGATGCAAAGTACGAAAACGTTTGCCTGAGCCGATTTAGCAATGAACTCAAGCTGTTACAACTGCACTCACTCTTTGTGCGGCGCTGGCTGTTGTTGGGTAAGGCAGTGGATATTGCCGCCTCCCAGTAACAGTTCGCGGCCAGGCACCATCACCACTTCGTGCTGGGGGAACAGGTTCTGCAAAATCTCTTTTGCCGGACCATCAAGCGGGTCGTCGAAACTCGGTGCGATGATGCCGCCGTTGACGATCAAAAAATTCACGTAGGAACCGGCCAGACGTACCGACGGATTGCGCTCCTGGGTGCCATCCACCGGATCGACACCGGCACATTCTTCCTCGGTCGCGTACAGCGGACCCGGAATCGGCATTTTGTGCACTGTGAATGGGCGTCCCTTCGCGTCGGTGCTGCTTTGCAGCACTTTCATCGCCGCCTGGCAGCGCGGGTAGTTCGGGTCCTGCGGGTCGTCAGTCCAGGCCAGCAGCACTTCGCCCGGACGCACGTAGCAGCAGAAGTTATCCACATGGCCGTCGGTTTCATCGTTGAACAGACCGTCAGGCAGCCAGATGATTTTATCCACAGCCAGATTCGCGCTGAGCACCGCTTCGATTTCCGCGCGGTTCATGTGCGGATTGCGATTGCGGTTGAGCAGGCATTCTTCGGTGGTGATCAACGTGCCTTCGCCGTCAACGTGGATCGAACCACCTTCGAGCACAAAGCCTTCGGTGCGATAGCGCGGGTTGCGCTCGATCTCGAGGATCTTGCCGCCCACCTGCGAGTCGCGATTCCATGGCGAATACAGGCCACCGTCAAAACCGCCCCAGGCGTTGAAATCCCAGTTCACGCCACGGACTTCGCCGTTGTTGTTGATGACGAATGTCGGGCCGGTATCGCGGACCCAGGCGTCGTCGCTGGACATCTCGACAACGCGGATATTCGGCACGTCCAGGCGGGCGCGGGCGTTTTCATACTGGCCGGCGGAAACCGCCACGGTCACGGGTTCGAAACGGGCAATGGCCTTGGCTACCGCGACGTGCGCGGCTTGCGCCGGTTTGCCGCCCAGGCGCCAGTTGTCCGGGCGCTCGGGCCAGACCATCCAGGTCTGGGTTTGCGGTGCCCACTCGGCCGGCATGTAGAAGCCGTCTGCGCGAGGGGTGCTGTTCAAAGTGGTCATGGCAGTCAGGACTCCAGGGATCCGTCGAGGGTTTTGATAGCACCATACAGGTTCGGACGGCGGTCGCGGAAGGAACCCCAGGCGCTGCGAGTGTGTTCGAGTTTGTCGAGGTCGAAACTGTGGACCAGTACGCCCTCCTCGGTCTCGTTGAGTTCTTGCACCTTCTCGCCGAATTGGTCGGCGATGAATGAAGAGCCGTAGAACGTAATGTCGTAGCCGTCCTGTTCCTCGTTGCCAATGCGGTTGCTGGCAATCAGCGGCATCAGGTTGGCACCGGCATGGCCCTGTTGCACACGCTGCCAGTGATCACGGGACGAAATGGTCTTGTCGTGCGGTTCGCTACCGATGGCGGTCGGGTAGAACAGGATTTCCGCACCTTGCAAGGCCATGCTGCGCGCAGCTTCAGGGAACCACTGATCCCAGCAGATGCCCACGCCGATTTTCGCGTAGCGGGTGTTCCACACCTTGAAGCCGGTATCACCCGGGTTGAAGTAATACTTCTCGTGATACCCGGGACCGTCCGGAATGTGGCTTTTACGATAAATCCCGAGGTTGCTGCCGTCGGCATCGATGATTGCAATGCTGTTGAAACGCGCGCGACCGGCCAATTCGTAGAAGCTGATCGGCAGCACCACTTGCAGTTCCCTGGCGACTTTCTGGAAATGCTTGATCGCGACGTTGTCTTCCACCGTCGTGGCCAGTTGCAGGTAATCCGGATTGGGCTTCTGGCAGAAGTACGGCGCCTCGAACAGTTCCTGGATCAGGATGATCTGTGCACCTTTGGCGGCGGCTTCGCGGACCAGCCGTTCAGCCACTTCGATGTTGCCTTCAAGGTCCCAGGAACAGGCCATCTGAGTGGCGGCGACGGTAACGATACGGCTCATGGATCATCTCCGGGCAAGTGCGTGACGTTCGGGCATGGTTGATCCACGCCCTGGCAATGGCGACTTTATATCCGATAAAAATCGGCTTTTAAAGCGATAAATATGCCTTGCGTCTAAAAATACCCACTTAAACCCGATAACAATCGAACTAAAACCCCAAAAATTGTAGGAGCGAGCCTGCTCGCGATAGCGGTTTTTCAGCCACGAATTCTGTGACTGTCACAACCTCATCGCGAGCAGGCTCGCTCCTACAGGGGGCCGGTGTTTACAGGTCTTCCGACAACACCTTCGAGAGCATGTCGACAAAGAAATCCACGCTCTGGCGCGAAGTCACCATCGGCGGCTTGATCTTCAGGACGTTGAGGAAATCACCGGTCGGCTGCATGAAAATCCCCAGCTCACGCAAACGATCGCACAGCGCCGTGGTTTCTTCGGTGGCCGGCTCCAGGGTCTCGCAATTGCGGATCAACTCGACCCCCAGATAAAACCCGGACCCATGCACGGCACCCACCAACGGATGAATATCGATCAGCGCTTCAAGGCGTTCCTTGAAGTACCCGCCAACGACCTGGGCGTTTTCCCAGAGTTTTTCTTCCTCCATGACATCCAGCACCGCCATGCCGACCTGGCAACTGACCGGACTGCCGCCCGCCGATGAGAAGAAATAGCCCTCGGCCTCCAGCGCTTCGGCGATTTCCCGGCGAGTGATCACCGCGCCCAAGGGCTGGCCGTTGCCCATGCCCTTGGCCATGGTGATGATGTCCGGCACCACGCCCTGCTCTTCGAACCCCCAGAAGAAATGGCCCATGCGTCCATAGCCGACCTGCACTTCGTCGGCGATGCACACACCGCCCTGGGCGCGAACCATTGCGTAAACCTGCTTCAAGTAACCCGGCGGTAGCGAGATACCGCCGGCATTGCCATACACCGGCTCGCAAATGAAACCGGCCAGTTGGCGCTTCTGTTCGGCGATTTTCGCCAGGTTGTGTTCGACGCTGCGCACGTAGTCCGGCGCGCTGTCCGGCCCACGGAATTCGCCGCGGTAGGTATTCGGGGCGGTCACCGGATGCACCCAGTCCGGACGGCTGCTCAAGGCCTTGGGATTGTCGGCAATCGACGTCGACACCGCGTCAGCACCCACCGTCCAGCCGTGATAGGCCTCAAGCACGCTGAGCATGTCGCGACCGCCGCTGTAAGCCCATGCCAGACGGATCGCCAGATCATTGGCCTCGCTGCCGCTGTTCACCAGGAACACGCGGTCCATGGAATCCGGCGCCAGATTCAGCAATCGCTCGGAAAACTCCGCGACCGCGGCATAGTTGAACCGCGAGTTGGTGTTGAGCAGCGACCACTGACGGCTGGCGACCGCGGCCATGCGTGGATGACCGTGGCCGAGCACCGCGACGTTGTTGAGCATGTCGAGGTAGGAACGGCCCTGCATGTCGATCAGGTGATTGCGCCAGCCGCGCTCGATTCGCGGCGGGTCGACGTAATAGTGTTTTTGTGTACGGGCGAAACTGGCGTCGCGGCGGGCCAGCAGGGTTTGCGAATCGAGCTCTTTTTCCGCATCACAGGCCAGGCCCAGCAATGCTGCCGGTGACGGACACAATGCCTGCCACGCTGCCGCACGCGACGGCGTGCAAAACAGCGGCGCACTGAACGAAGACCCTCGGCACAACTGCACGATCAGCGGTCCGCTGACCGAGCCCAACACCTGGCCTTTGACCAATGCCGCACCTGCATGCAATGACGGCGTGACACCCCAGAGCCGCACGCTCAGTTGCGGACCGTCGAGTTGCAGCACATCCGGCAACGGCTGGTGAACCACGCCGGCAAAGGGTGCCTCGATCGTCGTGCCCGCAGGCACCCGCAACTCGACGTGCAACGGGCAAGTGTCCGGTTCGGCGGCGCAATCCGGACGGGTGCGGGACAACCGGTATTGCCCGTACCGACTGGCCGCCAGACCGTGGACGGCGGCAGCTTCGTCGAGCAATCGCTGATCGGTGCCTGCTTGTTCCCAGTTCCCCGCTTCGAAGTGCGGGCTGAGAACGCCCAGGTCAATCAAGGCAAATTCACGCCCGACCAGGCTTGGCAGCAACGGCGCAAAACCTTCACTGCCAATGTCCGGCAGGTTCTGGCTAACCGCCGTCAGGATGGCCGCTTCCATCAGCGCCAGCGGCACCGAAGTCGCCACGCGGAAAATCTCCCACTCGTGGCTCAAATTATCGCGGCTGTAGGTGTTGCCCGGATCGATGCTGACCTGCTGTTCACCGCTGAGTACCAATACCGCGGCACGGGCGACGATCAGCGGCCACAACGCCAGCAACTCCTCGTGGGTCAGCGGATTCACCGCATGATAGGCCTGCACCGCCGGCAGTATGCAGAACGGATCGCCTTCGCCGTGATGCAACAGCGCCGCGCAAGTTACCGACAAGTCAGTGATGCGCCAGGTGCGCACCAGATCGCCGAAATCGATCACGCCTTGCAACTGCCAATGACGCTGGGCATCACGCTGCCACACCACGTTGTCATCGGTGATGTCCATGTGAATGGCTTGCACCGGCAGCTTGTCTTCCAGGGGTTGCAGACGGCGTTCTGCCTGTTCCGCGGCTTCGGCGATCAGCCGGCGCTGGTTGTCGTCCTGGATGACCGGCAACAAATGCGCGATCAGGGCCTGCGCGTGGCGCGCATCCCATTGCAGCGAGCGCACCAGCCCCGGATGGTCGAAATCCGCCAGCGCCAGGTCCATCTCGCCGCACAAGCGACCGAAACCGGCCACCACCGTGGAGTTGAAGTATTCGAGGTGGGTCAGCGACTGGCCTTCGATGTAGTCCAGCAGGCGCACATGTACCGCCTGGCCCGCGACATTCAACGAGAGTAGATCCGCACCGTTTTTGGCCGCGATCACTCGTGGCACATGCACGTCGGGGTGCTGCGCCAAATGTTTGAGCCCGGCATGCTGGGCCTGTAACTCCAGTGCCGAGTAGTCTCCGCGACAGATTTTCAGAACAAACCGGCCCTGCTCGCTATCGACGCGGTAGTTGAGGTCCTGCTGGCTGCCAAGGGCCTGCAATCTGCCGCTCAGTCCGTAATGCTCCTGCAACAGCTCTAGCGCTTGCTCCGCAGACACTTGCGGGCTGGGCAAACTGGCGCGATGAATCAACGTGGCGAGCGGCATACAACGACCCCTGAAATGTTTTTAGGCGCCTATATCGCCACTGCCGAAGACGATACGCAACCCCCACCCCTCGCTTCGATCGGCCCCTTGCGCAAGAATGTCGGGCATTAGCCCATTTCTGGAGAAAGCCATGAAAGCCGTCACCACCGACCTGCCCGGTGTGCTGATCCTTGAACCCACCGTCATGGGCGATGAGCGCGGCTTTTTTTTCGAGAGCTTCAACACCCGCGCTTTTCAACAAGCAACGGGGCTGGCCCCAACGTTCGTCCAGGACAATCATTCCCGCTCGAAGAAAGGCGTACTTCGAGGCCTGCATTACCAGTTGCAAAACACTCAGGGCAAATTGGTGCGCGTGGTCATTGGCGAAATGCTCGACGTGGCTGTGGACATCCGCCGCAGCTCGCCCCACTTCGGCAAGTGGATTGCGGTGCGCCTGTCCGCCGAAAACCGTCGCCAACTGTGGATTCCCGAAGGTTTTGCTCACGGCCTGGTGGCGTTGAGCGAGGTTGCCGAGTGCCTCTACAAAACCACTGACTATTACAACCCGGCCGCCGAACACAGCATCCGCTGGAACGACCCGGACCTGGCCATCGATTGGCAACTGGACTGCGCACCACAACTGTCGCCCAGGGATCAGAATGCAACACTCTTCAAGGACGCCGACGTCTTTGCCTAGGCATAATGCGTCGATATCCACAGGCGCTCGATGCTCATGACTCCGACCCTCCCCCGCAGACCCCGCTGGCGCAGCCTGGCGCTGCTGGCATTGTGCCTGGCGCCGTTGCTGTGGCCGCTCGAGCATCTGGCCGAGCGCTACTACCGCAGCGAACTGGCCGGGCAAAATCGCCAGACCCTCGACCTGTACGTCGCCAACCTGCTGGGCACTTTGCACCGCTACGAAGTATTGCCACAGATTCTCGGCGATCTGCCGGCCCTGCGCGCCGTACTCGGCGCTCCCGACGATAGCGTCACCCAGGGCAATGCCAATCGTCTGCTGAAAAACATCAGCACGCAGACCGGCGCCGAAGTCATGTACCTGATGGACACCACGGGCAAGACGCTGGCCGCCTCCAATTGGGACAAGCACGACAGTTTCGTCGGGCGCAATTTCTCCTTCCGCCCGTACTTCAGCGAAGCGATGGCAGGGCGCCTGGGACGTTTCTTCGGGCTGGGCACCACCTCGGCCAAACGCGGCTATTTCTTCGCCGCAGCGGTGCGCAATGGCGAGAAAATCACCGGTGTGCTGGTGGTCAAGGTCGACCTCGACCACACCGAAAGCCTGTGGGGCAAAACCCCGGAACAACTGCTGCTGACCGATCACAACGGCGTGGTCATCCTCACCTCGCGGCCGGAATGGCGTTTTCGCGCGACCCGACCGCTGAGCGAAGAAGAGCGCAAGGCAATCAGCGCGATCCAGCCCTATCCAACCCGTGATCCGCGACCGTTGAAACTCAATCCAAATGCCTGGCTGACCCAGTCCCAAGCGATTGCAGAAACCGGCTGGAACGTCAGCATCCTCGCCCCTCGCACCCTGATCGACCGCCCGGTGCGCACCGTCGTGGCCATCGGCGGCGCCACGCTGTTGGTGTTGATGCTGCTGCTCGGCCTGATGATGCAGCGTCGCCGTCACTACCTGGAACGTATCGCGTTCGAAGCCAAGGCCCGGCGCGAACTGGAAGGTCGGGTGGCCGAGCGAACCAGCGATCTGGAAGGCCTCAACCGTCGCCTGAAACAGGAAGTGCTGGAACGCGAGCAGGCTCAGCAAGACCTGGTGCGCGCCCAGGATGACCTGGTGCAGGCCGGCAAACTCTCGGCGCTGGGCACCATGTCAGCGAGTATCAGCCACGAGCTCAATCAACCGCTGGCCGCCATTCGCAGCTACGCGGAAAACGCCGAAGTGTTGCTCGACCATCAACGCACCGAAGATGCCCGCGGCAACCTCAAGTTGATCAGCGAACTGACCGGGCGCATGGCGTCGATTATCGCTCACTTGCGGGCCTTCGCCCGTCGCGACCGCCACGCGCCGGAAAGCGTGGCCTTGCAACCGGCGCTGGACGATGCCCTGGCCTTGCTGGCCAAGCGTCGACGCAGCATGGAAGTCGAGTTGATCCGTGACTTGCCTGCCGCGACATTGTGGGTCGAAGCCGGTGAAACCCGTCTGCGCCAAGTGCTCGGCAACCTGCTGGCCAACGCACTCGACGCCCTCACGGAAAAAGGTCCGCCACGCAAACTCTGGCTGAGTGCCCAGACCACCGTCGATGGCGTCCACCTGTACATTCGCGACAACGGCCCCGGCTTTTGCATGGAAGCCCTTGGTCGCGCCAGCGAGCCCTTCTACACCACCAAGACCCGTACTCAGGGGCTTGGCCTGGGCCTGGCCATTTGCGAGACGCTGATGCGCGCCTTCGGTGGTGAACTGTCGTTCGCCAACCACAAGGAGGGCGGCGCGCTGATTACCCTGAAGCTACGCGCAGGCGCACCCGGTGTGAGCCTGCAACCGTCCGAGGACCGAAGTGCATGACCATCGACAATCGCATTCAGGTCGTGTTGATCGACGACGATCCCCACCTGCGCCAGGCCCTGAGCCAGACCCTCGATCTGGCCGGCCTGAAAATCCTGCCGCTGGCCGAAGCCAAGGGCCTGGCCGGGCAACTGGAACGTGACTGGCCGGGTGTGGTGGTCAGCGACATTCGCATGCCGGGCATGGACGGTCTCGAACTGCTGACCGAACTGCACGCCCAGGACCCGGAGCTGCCGGTACTGTTGATTACCGGTCACGGCGACGTGCCGCTGGCGGTGCAAGCCATGCGCGCCGGGGCTTATGACTTCCTGGAAAAACCCTTCGCCAGCGACGCCCTGCTCGACAGCGTGCGCCGCGCCCTGGCCCTGCGCCGGTTGGTGCTGGATAACCGCAGCCTGCGTCTGGCACTGAGCGATCGCAATGAGCTGAGCACTCGCCTGGTCGGGCATTCGCCGTCGATGCTGCGCCTGCGCGAGCAGATCGGCGCATTGGCGGCGACCAAGGCTGACGTGCTGATCCTCGGCGAAACCGGAGCCGGCAAGGAAGTCGTCGCGCGGGCGCTGCACGACCTGTCGAGCCGGCGTAACGGTCCGTTCGTGGCGATCAATGCCGGGGCGCTGGCCGAATCGGTGGTCGAAAGTGAACTGTTCGGCCATGAACCGGGCGCTTTCACCGGCGCGCAAAAGCGTCGCATCGGCAAGTTCGAATTCGCCAACGGCGGCACGCTGTTCCTCGATGAAATCGAAAGCATGAGCCTGGATGTGCAGGTAAAACTGCTGCGTCTGCTGCAAGAGCGGGTGGTCGAACGCCTGGGCGGCAATCAACTGATCCCGCTGGACATCCGCATCATCGCCGCCACCAAGGAAGACCTGCGGCAATCAGCCGATCAGGGCCGTTTCCGCGCCGACCTGTATTACCGCCTGAACGTCGCGCCGCTGCGCATTCCACCGCTGCGCGAGCGCGGTGAAGATGCGCTGGTGCTGTTCCAGCATTTTGCCGATGAAGCCAGCGCTCGCCATGGCTTGCCGCCCCATGAACTGCAGCCGGGGCAACGCGCACTGCTGTTGCGCCACACCTGGCCCGGCAATGTGCGCGAACTGCAAAACGCTGCCGAACGCTTCGCCCTCGGCCTGGAACTGGCACTGGACAACAATGAGCCGCAGGGCGCCGTCGGGACCGTGGTTGAAATGGTCAGCGGAGGCTTGAGCGAGCAAGTGGAAAACTTCGAGAAAACCCTGATTGCCGCGGAACTGGCGCGCTCGCACAGCTCGGTGCGCAGCGTTGCCGAAGCCCTTGGCATTCCGCGCAAGACCTTGCACGACAAACTGCGCAAACACGGTCTGAGCTTCGCCGACAGCGGTGCCACCAGCCACACCGACGACCTCGATTGAGCCTCGTCAAACCATCAACTGCCAATAAGAGGCCCTGAATGAGCCGCGAAAGTCGTCAACTGGAATCCGTCCTCCACCACGACATCCCCCTCACCCGGGACATGGGCCTCAAGGTGCTCGACTGGCACGATCAGCAACTGCGCCTGCACTTGCCACTGGACGCCAACGTCAACCACAAGAGCACCATGTTCGGCGGCAGCTTGTATTGCGGCGCCGTGCTGGCCGGTTGGGGCTGGCTGCATTTGCGCCTCAAGGAAGAAGGCATCACCGACGGGCACATCGTGATTCAGGAAGGGCAGATCAGTTATCCGCTACCGGTGACGGGGGATGCCAATGTCATTTGCCAGGCGCCGGATCCGGTGATCTGGAAAAAATTCCTGACCACGTTCCAGCGATACAGCCGAGCGCGATTGACGCTGCATACGCGGGTGGTGAATTCGGGGAGCGATGAGGTTGCGGTGCGGTTTACCGGGCAGTACGTACTGCACCGGTAAATTCGCGTTAGTCGGATTTGGGTGTTTTGGTGAACGTCAGAACGACGTCATCAGCTCCCTGTTCTCTACGCTGAAAAGCCGCAATGGACTTATTCCGGCAAAGCACTTTCTCGAAACCGACGATATCAATCTCAAGGGCATAGTCCCCCTTGAGCTCGCAGGTGATCCGATTGCCGTAAACCGCGTCCGGACGCGTATCGTGATATGTATTGATGAAGCCCAAAATATTCTCACTTCCCTCGACCGGCGTAATATTCGCGTGGGCAACAGATTCCACCCTATCCGGGTCACCGTGTTTCAACCTGCCAAAAGGCGTGATCAGCTCAAGTCCTTCTGGAGGCGCCTTGATTGTAAGTGTTCCTGCATAAGTCGGTCCCGACATCAGAAACACGGACGCGACAATGAACAGACTCTTTATATTCATTTTCAGGTTTCCTTGCCTGCGAACAAACATGATTAGCATTCGGGAGGCTCACCGGCCTCCCGCGTTGCATGATGTACTCATCAATTTTTATTGAACGTAAGGATTACATCGCTAGCCCCTTCACTTCTTAACTGCGTGAAGGACTTTTTTGAATCCTTACAGTCATCTACTTCAAAACCAACGATATTCACCGTAACGGTGTAAGGGGCCTTTATTTCACAGGTGATGTTGTTGCCATACAAAAACTCATCACCCTCGTGGTGACTGATAGTGAGGTAACCAATGATCGCCGGTGTGCCTGTCGCCGTTTCTGGAGAAATTACTTGATAGGAGTCCGTAGCGCCAACCAGAACCAAATCATTGTCTCCGTACTTGATCGTGCCGTTGCTACTGGTTATCAAATCAAGTCCTTGGGGCGGAGCCTTGATAGTCAGCGTTCCGGCAGAAACTGTGTTTATTACTGTCAGCAAAGAGCCGAGTAAAATCGCACTGGCAATTTTCATAGCTAACAAATCCTTCCTGAGTAAATTTAGCCGAGAAGAAACTCAGAGCCTCAAGCAAATAATAAAACTGCTTACTCAGGCAATGGACTGCATCCGGATTTGATACTAGCAGTAAAGATTCAACTCGAAACCTGTAAAATCTGACAGTGTATAAAACAACAGGCGTTACAGATTCAAAAAACTCGACCCGCCAAATTCAGTGTTTATTACAAGTTAAATATGTTAATTGCTCTCTCCAGGCGGCTTTCGCCGGAAGTGCGACAAAGAACTCATTCAACAGCGATTCCCGCGCCGGATAACAGAACCGCGCGCCGCTCAAATCCAGCACCTCACCGCCCGCGCCTTCGAGCACACCTTGCGCCGCCGCGGTATCCCATTGCGAAGTCGGTGCCAGACGCGGGTAAAAATCCGCTGCGCCTTCAGCCAACAGACAAAACTTCAGCGAGCTGCCGATGTTGGCCAGTTGCAATTCGCCAAGGCTGGCGCTCAACCCCGCCAACAAACGCTCCTGTTCCGGGCTGGTATGGCGGCGACTGGCAACCACGGTGAACGGCTGACCGGGAGCCAAGGCATCGCGCACCTGGATCGCCACCGGCGTAGCGCCTTTATCACCCCGCCACGCGCCGAGCCCGGCACCGCCGACATAGAAGCGTCCATTGGTCGGCATCGACACCACGCCGAACACCACTTGGCCGTTTTCAATCAGGGCAATGTTCACGGTGAACTCTTCGCTGCCGGCAATGAACTCCTTGGTGCCGTCCAGCGGATCGACCAGCCACCAACGCTGCCATCCCGCACGCACGCTTTGCGGGATATTGGCATCCTCCTCTGACAGCACCGCAATGCTCGGGTCCAACGCCGTCAGCCCAGCCAGAATCAGATGATGAGCCGCCAGGTCTGCCGCCGTGACAGGCGAGTCATCGGATTTGGCCGTCACCGCTGTGCCAGTTCGCCAAAATGGCAGGATCGCTTCACCGGCCTTCAGGGCCAGTTCAATCACGGGGGCCATCAATGGGTGAGGGAACGTCATGGCAAAAACACTCCACGCTGAGTCAAAAGATCACGGGCCAGATACAGCGCCGCCAAGGCACGGCCTTCGGTAAATTGCGGGTTTTGCGCCAGCGCCGACAACTCGCGCAGGTTGACTTTGCCCAGGCCCATCGGCTCCGGTTCGTCACCTTCCAGACGCTCTTCGTAGAGATCGGTGGCCAGCACCACCTGGATTTTCTGGCTCATGTAGCCGGGCGACAGCGACAACTCGGTCAGATGCTCCAATTGCCGCGCGCCAAAACCTGCCTCTTCCTTGAGCTCGCGTTCAGCTGCTGCGAGTACGTCTTCGCCCGGCTCGATCAGGCCTTTGGGCAGCGATAATTCGTACGCATCCGTGCCACCGCAATACTCCTCGACCAGCACCGCGTGATCGGCATCGAGCATCGCCACGATCATCACCGCGCCATACCCTGCGCCCTTACCAACCAATCGCTCATAGGTGCGCTCAACGCCATTGGAAAAGCGCAGTTTCAGCTCCTCAACGCAGAACAAACGGCTGGTGGCGACAATCTCGCGGGCGAGGATGGTGGGTTTCTGGCGCATGAGCGGCTCCTTGGCGTGAACGGGTTACTATACCCGGCCTATCCTGATTGTTTACCTCGGATATCTTTTTACCGCTGGAGAAGTTTTTTATGTCCCTGCTGCCCTGGCGCGACATCGACACCGTTCTGCTGGATATGGATGGCACGCTGCTGGACCTGCATTTCGATAACCACTTCTGGCTGGAGCATTTGCCCCAGCGTTATGCAGACCTGCACGGCGTGAGCCGGGCCATGGCCGAGATGGAGTTGCAACCGTTGTTCGAGCGCCACGCCGGTCAGTTGCAGTGGTACTGCCTGGATTTCTGGAGCGCCGAACTGAAACTGTCGGTGCGCGACCTGAAACTGGAAACCGCTCATCTGATCGCCCTGCGCCCGGACGCGGACACGTTCCTGGCGGCGATCAAACAGGCCGGCAAACGCGTGGTGCTGATCACCAACGCACACCGCGATTCGCTGTCCTTGAAACTGGAAAAAATCGAACTGGCGCCCTACTTCGAGCGGTTGATCAGCTCACACGATTACGGTTTCCCCAAGGAAAACCCGCAGTTCTGGGAGGCGTTGCAGGCCGACATCGACTTCGACCCGGCGCGCAGTCTGTTCATCGATGACACCCTGTCGATCCTGCGCAGTGCGCGAAACTTTGGCGTGGCGCATTTGCTGGCCGTAAAAGAACCGGACAGCCGACAAGGGCCGAGGGATACGGCGGAGTTTGCGGCAGTTGAGGATTATCGGGATTTGATTGCCGGGCTTTGAGACCTTGTGGCGAGGGAGCTTGCTCCCGCTCGGCTGCGCAGCAGGCGCACTTCAGCTGACATGATCTATCAGAAAGAACACATCAGCCGGATTGGGAGTGCTTCGCACGCCAGCGGGAGCAAGCTCCCTTGCCACGGGTTTTGTTTTTACTCGGGAATCCGCAACGACTGCCCCGGATAGATCTTGTTCACATCCTTGAGCATCGGTTTGTTCGCCTCGAAGATTTTGTTGTACAGGTTGGCATTGCCATACACACGCAGGGAAATGGCGCTCAAGGTGTCGCCCTTCTCGACCACGACGAACTTGGCGGCCACGACCACAGGTCCAGTAACAGTGATCTGGTCGTCAACAGCGCTGACACCGGCAACGTTGCCCAACGCCAGGAGGATCTTTTCTTTCTCTTCCTGGCTGTTTGCTTCGCCAGTGGCGATGACTTTATCGCCTTCGACCTTGACCTGGATCTTTGAAGTGTCGATCCCTGTCAGCGCGCTCTGCACGTGTTTGGTCAACGCTTCACTGTTGGCTTCAGCCTTGTCGGGCGTCAGTGCATCGAGGATTTTTTCACCAGCTTCTTTCAGAAAACTGAACAGGCTCATCGTGTGCTCTCCTTGGGAATTGATTGTTCCAGACGCAAAAGCCTAGACCACCGCCGTCACTTGCGAATCCAACCCGACCAATGACCCCGCTTGCGATAGAATCCGTAGCTTCCCGACCCCTGGAGCGAAGATGGACATCAAGCAGCTGAAATTCCTGATCGCTCTCGACGAAACCCGGCACTTCGGCCAGGCCGCCGCGCGTTGTCACATCACCCAGCCGACGCTGTCCATGCGCCTGCGCAGCCTTGAAGAAGAGCTTGAGCTGCCACTGGTCAATCGCGGGCAACGCTTCGAGGGCTTCACCGCGCCGGGCGAACGCGTGCTGGCCTGGGCGCGGACCGTGTTGGCCGCCTATGACGGCTTGTACGCCGAGGCAGCGGCCTGTCGCGGCAATCTGGTGGGGACTTTGCGTTTGGGAGTGGTGCCGCTGTCGAGCTTCGATCCGCTGCCGTTGATGCAACGCCTGCACGCCGAACACCCGAACCTGCGCTTTGAACTGTCGGCACTCAGCTCCGAACAGATCCTCGAACAATTGGCGAACAATCGTCTGGATCTGGGAGTTTCCTATCTGGAACGCCTGGACGGCGAACACTTCGACTCGCTGGCCTTCAGCGAAACCCGCATGGGTCTGCTCTACGATCAGCGATTCTTCAGCTTTGGCGAGGCGCCGCTGAGTTGGGAGTCGCTGATCGAATTGCCGCTGGGCATGCTCACCAGCGGCATGCACTTTCGCCAGTCCATCGATCACAACTTCCACAGCCGTGGCCTCACCCCGCAGCCCCTGTTACAGACCGACGCCGTGCATCAACTGTTACAAGCTGTGCATGGCGGCCTGTGTTGTGCGGTGATGCCGCTGGAGGGTGGTCTCGAAGGCCTGACCGAGCACTTGCGCCTGCAACCGATTGCAAATGCCCAGACGCTCGGCCGGCTGGGGTTGATCATGCGTCGCAGTGCTCCACGCTCGGCTTTGGCAGAAGCTTGCTTTGCGATCTATCAGCAATCGTTGACCCAAGCTTGATCGACGGCATCTATCGGCACATAAGTAATAGCGATTAGACGCGACAGTTTGCCGCGCCTAGTCTTAAAGCTGACCAAACCGTCGGTGATGCCATGAAAGCCAAGCGCCCTGCCTGCGCGGCGCCTGCCCTCGAAACGCCCGCGCCCGCCGCCAGCCAGACCTATAGCTACAGCAATCTTGAATATTCGGAATCGGACAGCACAGCGCTGGCCGAAGAAGTCGCGTTGGCGATTGCCTATAACGGCATCAGCCAGGCCGTGATGCTGGTGACGCCGACTGACCTCGAAGACTTTATTGTCGGCTTCAGCCTGGGCAGCGGCATCATCGAGGACGCCAATGATATTTATGATTTGCAGCTCAGCGGTTCAGGGTCAGCTCAATACGCGCAAGTGACCATCGCCAACCGTGCGTTCTGGAACCTCAAGCAGCAGCGTCGGCAACTGGCCGGCACCAGCGGTTGCGGCCTGTGCGGCGTAGAAGCGGTGGAGCAGGCCCTGCCGGATCTCAAAGTGTTGTCCGGCGCCCCGCTACCGCCCGCCGAATGGCTCGACGGCCTGCGCCAGCGCATCGGCGCGTTCCAGCCTTTGGGCCAGCATTGCGGTGCAGTGCATGCCGCAGTGTTCATGAATGACCGCGGCGAATTGTTGCTCGGTCGGGAAGACATTGGCCGGCACAACGCCCTCGACAAGCTGATCGGCGGACTGGTTCGCCAGAACATTTCGATTGAAGGCGGGCTGGCGATTGTCACCAGCCGTTGCAGTCTCGAATTGATTCAGAAAGTCTTGCGCGCCGGCATCCAGACCCTGGTCAGCCTGTCGTCGCCCACGGGCCTTGCCGTGCAGTGGGCCCGACGACACAACCTCAACCTCATCCATTTGCCACAGAAAAATGCGCCACGGGTCTACAGCCCTGCTTTGGAGAATCAAGCGTGAGTCAACACCGTCAAGCCGACCAGACACCCGTTCCTCGCTACAAACCCTACAAAGGTCCGGCCGGTGGTTGGGGCGCACTGATCAGCGTCGCCCAGGCCTGGTTGACCAGCGACAACGCGCTGAAAAACCTGCGCATGATGCTCAAGACCAACAAGAACGGCGGCTTCGACTGCCCCGGTTGTGCCTGGGGCGATTCCAATGAAGCCGGTATGGTGGCGTTCTGTGAAAACGGCGCCAAAGCGGTGAACTGGGAAGCGACCAAACGCCGGGTCGATGGCAAGTTCTTCGCCAGACACAGCGTCACTTCATTGCTGGAGCAGAGCGACTACTGGCTCGAATATCAAGGCCGTCTGACCGAGCCGCTGCGTTACAACGCACAAACCGATCGCTACCAGCCCATCAGCTGGGACGAAGCCTTTGCACTGATCGCCAAACACTTGAAGGGCCTGTCGAGCCCGGATCAGGCCGAGTTCTACACCTCGGGGCGGGCCAGCAACGAGGCGGCTTTTCTTTATCAATTGTTTGTGCGCGCCTACGGCACCAACAATTTTCCCGACTGCTCGAACATGTGCCACGAGGCCAGTGGTGTTGCGTTGTCGCAAAGTGTCGGTGTCGGCAAAGGCACCGTAACCTTCGATGACTTCGAACACGCCGATGCGATTTTCGTCTGGGGACAGAACCCTGGCACCAACCACCCGCGGATGCTCGAACCGCTGCGTGAGGCGGTGAAGCGTGGCGCACAAGTGGTGTGCATCAACCCGCTCAAGGAGCGCGGCCTGGAACGTTTCCAGCATCCGCAACACCCGATCGAAATGCTCACCAATAGTGACAAGCCAACCAACACCGCGTACTTCCGCCCGGCACTGGGCGGAGACATGGCGATCATGCGCGGCATGGCCAAGTTTCTGCTGCAGTGGGAACGCGATGCGCAAAAGACTGGCGCGCCGGCGGTGTTCGACCACGACTTCCTCAACGAGCACAGCGTCAACGTGCTGGACTACCTGGCTGTCATCGACGACACCCCGTGGGAGCAGATCGTCGCGCAATCCGGCCTGCCGCTGGTGGAAATCGAGCAAGCCGCGCGCATGTACGCCAAGGGCAAGAACGTCATCATGTGCTGGGCGATGGGCATCACCCAGCATCGCCACTCGGTGGCAACTATCCAGGAAATCGCCAACCTGATGCTGCTGCGCGGCAACATCGGTCGGCCGGGCGCAGGCCTGTGCCCGGTGCGCGGCCACAGTAACGTGCAGGGCGACCGGACCATGGGCATCAACGAACGTCCGCCGGTGGCGTTTCTCGATGCGCTGGAACGGCGCTTCCAGTTCAAGGTGCCCCGTGAAAATGGCCACAACGTGGTCGAGGCCATCCACGCCATGGCCGAAGGCCGGGCGAAAGTGTTCATTGCCCTGGGCGGCAACTTCGCCCAAGCCACCCCCGACAGCACTCGAACCTTCCAGGCCCTGAGCAATTGTGACCTGACCGTTCAGATCAGCACCAAGCTCAACCGCAGCCATTTGGCTCACGGTAAAGACGCGTTGATTCTGCCGTGCCTGGGCCGTACCGACATCGACCGGCAAACCGAAGGCCCGCAAGCGGTGACCGTCGAAGACTCGTTCAGCATGGTCCATGCCTCCAATGGTCAACTGGAGCCGCTGTCGAACCAGATGCGCTCTGAGCCGGCGATCCTCGCCGGCATCGCCGCCGCAACCCTGGGCAATCATCCGGTGGACTGGAACTGGCTGGTCGGCGACTACCGCCGCATCCGCGACCTGATCGCCGAGACCATCCCCAACTTCAAAGACTTCAACGAAAAGATCAAGAACCCGGGCGGCTTCTACCTCGGCAACAGTGCCGGTGCGCGCAAGTGGAACACCGTATCGGGCCGGGCCAATTTCAAACCGAACCTGTTGCCCAAGGACCTGGTACACGAACGCACTCGCGCCACCGGCAAGCTGCCGGACCTGATCATGCAATCGATGCGATCGCACGATCAGTACAACACCACGATCTATGGCCTCAACGATCGTTATCGCGGAGTGAAGGGTCAGCGCGATGTGTTGTTCGTCAACGAAGCCGACATCATTCGCCTGGGCTTCAAACCGGGGCAAAAGGCTGACATCGTTTCGCTCTGGGATGACGGCGTTGAACGCCGGGTGAAAGGCTTCACGCTGCTGGCATTCGACATCCCGGCCGGGCAGGCGGCGGCGTACTACCCGGAAGTGAATCCGTTGGTGCCGCTGGAAAGCACCGGGGACGGTAGTCATACGCCGACGTCGAAATTTGTGGCGATCCGCCTGGAAGCGGCGAGTGAGAGCGGGTTGATCATGGCCAGGTCGGCGTAACGCGACGTCTGATCTGCCCCCATCGCCAGCAGGCTCGCTCCCACATTCGATCTTCAGTGAACACATCATTGGTGTTCGACGGAAATCCACTGTAGGAGCGAGCCTGCTCGCGATGGCGCCGGACCGTTCAATCCATGTTTCAATACTGTCGAAAAATTTCCAAACGCCCACAAAAAAGGCCGTTTTCTAACGAAAACAGCCTTTGCGAAGTAGTAAAAGACCGGCGAAAAACAGTTAAGTTCCGCCCAAAAAACAGCAACTTATAGAAATGTGCTGAAGTCGTGTTACTCGTCGGATTTCGATTGTCACACCTCTGACACAGCCTCAGGATCGCGTCGTCATCCCCTTGAGGTTCCTCCATGAAGTTCTCCTCGATTCTCTTGTTGTCCCTTGGCCTGGTCAGTGGCATTGCCTCTGCCGGCGGCACCACCGAAGCAGGTGTGGGCGGCGCATTGGGCGGGGTTCTAGGCTCAGTCGTCGGCCAATCGATTGGCGGCAATACAGGTTCCACTATCGGCGCGGCCCTGGGCGGCGCGGGTGGTAGCGCAGTTGGCGCAGACAAACGCAGCCGTGGCGAAGCCGCCATTGGTGGTGCGTTGGGCGCGGCTGGCGGTAACGTGGTCGGCCGCAGTGTGGGCGGCACCACCGGCAGCCTGATCGGCTCCGCAGCAGGCGGCGGCGCCGGCGGCGCGCTGGGTAACTACATGGGCAACAAGAGCGATGACGATGACGATGATGATCGCCGTTATCGTGGCCATGATGATCGTCGTTACTACCGTGACGGTCACCCGGGCCGTGGCCATGCCTATGGTCATCGCAAGCACCACAAACACTACCGCCATCGCGACTGACCGAAGAGGTCTCGCTGGTAACGAAATCGCAGCCCGAGGGCTGCGATTTTTTTTTGCCGGCGTTACACCACCAGACGCTCCAGTGCCTCGCGCAAACCGGCCGGAATCGCCACCGGCTGATTCGAAGCGCGGTCGACAAACACATGCACGAAGCGACCCGCTGCGCAGGCTTCGTCCTCTCCTTGCTTGAACACCGCCAACTCGTACTGGACCGAGCTGTTACCCAGTTTTGCGACCCGCAACCCGATCTCGATCCGCTCCGGAAAAGCGATGGAAGCAAAGTAATCGCAGGCTGAGCTCACCACGAACCCCACCACTTCGCCGTCATGGATATCCAGACCACCGACTTCGATCAGGTAAGTGTTCACCGCCGTATCGAAGAAGCTGTAGTAGGTGACGTTATTGACGTGACCGTAGGCATCGTTGTCATGCCAGCGGGTGGTGATGGGCTGGAAGTGTCGGTACTCGGTGCGTTGCGGCATCTGCGTTGCTTCCTGGGGCTTGAACTTCGATTTTAAAGTGAAACCGCGTCGTGATCATCGCTGGCAAGCCAGCTCCCACAGACCACCACTAACCTTGTGGGCGCTGGCTTGACAGCGAAGGCGCCCTCCCAGGCGTCCCATCGATCACCTATCGGCAAACCCTTTACCCGCCGCCGCCAGTTCGCCTATCAACCGCGCCGGGCTCCAGTGATCCCCCTGGCGGGTCTCAAGCGCCAGCAAACGCTGATGAATATCCGCCAACCCCTGCTGGTCCGCCCAAGCCATTGGCCCACCCTTGTCGGCCGGGAAGCCGTAGCCGTTGAGGTACACCAGATCGATATCGTGGGCGGACTCTGCGATGCCTTCCTGAAGAATCTTCGCGCCTTCATTGACCAGGGCCAGCAGGCAGCGTTCGAGGATTTCTTCCTGGCTTATTTCGCGACGATGAAAGCCCAAGCCTTCGCTGACTTCCAGCACCAGCGCATCGACCTGCGGATCGTGTTCGGCCTGACGGCTGCCCGGCTCATAGTGATAAAACCCGTTGCCGCTCTTTTGACCGAAACGGCCCAGTTCACACAGGCGGTTATCCACCTGAACCTCTGGCGCATCCTGCCCCACACCCGACAGTTTCCGGGCGCGCCATTGCAGGTCGACACCGACGACGTCGAACATGCGGAACGGCCCCATGGCAAAACCGAAACCTTGCAGCGCCGCATCCACCTGATAGGGATAAGCCCCCTCCAGCAGCATTTTGCGCGCTTCGAGTACATAGGTATTGAGCATGCGGTTGCCGATGAAGCCGTCGCAATTGCCCGCCACCACACTGACCTTGCCCATGCGCTTGCCCAGCGCCAGCGCTGCCTCAAGTACCGCGGGAGCGGTCTGGGCACCGCGGACGATTTCGAGCAGTTTCATGATGTGCGCGGGGCTGAAAAAATGCAGGCCCAGGACTTGCTGAGGGCGACCGGTGACAGCAGCGATTGCGTCGATGTCCAGCGCCGAGGTGTTGCTCGCCAGAATGGCTTCAGGTTTGAGCAGGCTATCGAGTTCACGGAAAATCGACTGCTTGAGTTCCAGGTTTTCGTAAACGGCTTCGATCACCAGGTCAACGTCACGGATGGCCGCATAATCAGCCGCGCTGGTGACCCGGGCAATGCGGGCATCGGCCTCGGCCTGATTGATTCGCTCCTGCCGCACGCTGTGGGCGTAGGTGTCCGCGACGGCAACCAGTGCCTGCTCAAGCATCTGCGGATTGTTGTCGACCCACTGCACCGCTACGCCGGCGTTGGCCAGGCACATGACAATGCCACGGCCCATGGTGCCCGCGCCGATCACGGCTGCGCGCTGAATGTCGAACGGTGTCTGGCTCATATCTTGTTCTCTTGTTGGCGATCCAAAGACAGCCCTCACCATAGTCAGCCACCACGCTTTTTTGAAATTTATTCCTGTGATGAGCGACATTCAGCGGATGGATGCGCCCCAAGACATTCGCCAATCCCTGCAGGTTAAAGGTGTGACTGGGACCAGTTGCGCACCTCGGCATACGGATACTCCTCCAGCACCGCAAACCCCGGAATCGTGCGGGCCTTGAGCTTGGTAAACAGCGGCACACTGATCCCGCACAAGAACCGCGTCACTCGCTCAGCCGACGGCATGCTGCCCGTGTGCTGCTCATGCCTGTGGATAAACTCGCCACACAGCGCCTCGAAGGGTTTATCCACAAGTGCCGGCAGCTCCGGCGGTGCCGGTAGCCGGGCGACCTGACCCTGACACACCGAACAATGCCCGCACTGTTGCGGGGCATTGCTGTCGCCGAAATACTCAGCCAATCGAAATCCCAGGCAACGGTCGGTGGCGAACAGATCCAGCATCGCGTGTATCCGCGTGATTTCGGTGTGTTCATGCTGAGTGAAACCGGCGTGAAGTTCAGCGCTGAGTGCCTGGGGGTCGAAATCTGTTTTCAGCAGGGTATAGACCTCGGTCATCAACTTGCTTTCAAGCTCGACCCAGCCCTTCTCCTGGAAGTAATCCAGCGCCTTGACCACCCGGTTGCGCTCGGCCTGATGTTGCTCGTACAGCGCGTCGAAATTCACCGTGGCCCAGCTGCGCGCTCGCTTTGAGGTCTGGATGATCGCCGCGACGAAATCCCTGCGCTCGCCTTCGAAACGAGCCAGCAACGCTTCGGGTTCCTCCAGGTATTTGAAACGGTACTCAGCGTAATAGGCGTAACGCGGGGCGATGATTCCACGAAGCTCCAGTTGTACCAGCAAGGTCTTGAGCGGGAGCTGGCGAATATTGCTGTTGTCCGCCAAGGGACCCCACATAAACTCCCACTCCCCTTGCGGCGCGCACGCTTGCAACTCGTCTAGCACATGGCGGATACCGTCGAGCTCAGGGGTATCGCCGTAAACGAAGTTTTCCAGCACGTTGAGGCTGTCGCGGTTGGCCAGCACCAAACAATCGGACGGCTGACCGTCACGCCCGGCGCGGCCAATTTCCTGGCTGTAGTTTTCGATGGATTTGGGCAGGTCGAAATGCACGACGTTGCGGATATCGCTCTTGTCGATGCCCATGCCGAAAGCGATGGTGGCGACGATGCAATTGGACTGCCCGCCCATGAAACGCTTCTGGATGCCATCGCGCTGCTCGTGGGGCAAACCGGCGTGATAAGCCTCGGCCTGAATGCCATGGCGTTGCAGATGTTCGGCAATATGCTCGGCGGTTTTTTGCAAGGTGACGTAGACGATACTCGGCTGTCCGGGGCGTTCGCTCATCCATTCAACGAGGCGCCGTCGCTTGTCCTGACCGCGCACCGGTTCTACCCAGAGATTGAGGTTCGGGCGATAGAAACCGGTGGTCACCACATCTTCGGCAGCGATGGCGAATTTCGCCTGCATGTCGACGATGACCTTGGGCGTCGCGGTCGCCGTCAGCAGCAGCACTTGCGGGATGTTGAATTGCCGCTGGTAGTCGGGAAGCTTGAGGTAATCCGGGCGGAAGTTGTGGCCCCACTCCGAGATGCAGTGCGCCTCATCCACCACCAGCAACGAAATCGGCACTTGCTGCAGGAAATTGCGGAAACGCTCGTTCTTCAGGCGTTCCACCGACACCATCAGGATCTTCAATTCGCCGGACCTGGCGCGGGCCATCACCTCGCTGGCGTCATCGCGACTCTGCGCCGAATCGATACTGCCCGCCGCAATGCCGTGGCGTTGCAGAAACGCTAATTGATCCTGCATCAACGCCAGCAACGGCGAAACCACCAACGTCAGGTGCGGCAGCAGTACGGCCGATAATTGATAGCACAGGGATTTGCCGGAACCGGTGGGAAAAATCGCCGCCGCCGAGCGCCCCGCCATGATGGCGTTGAGCGTTTTTTCCTGACCGGGTCGAAACTGTGGATAACCGAAAACCTGTTCCAGGGTGTTGTGCATAAGCTGTCACTCCGTTGACCGCTGCGATGAGCAAAGCCTAGCCGGCGATCGCAGCGAGTCGAGAAAAGGTCGGGGCAAAAAACGATACGGGATGATACAGCGGATGGCTTGCATGGATTGCACGGCTTGCGGGAAGAGGTCAGCCCAATCACCACAGAAGCCGAAACAACCTACAGCGTCTGAGGCACCATCAACCAAGACGTAGTCCATTTCCTTATTAGCCAATAAAAACCCTACAAAACCTGTCGACCTCAGCCGTCTTGTCGCACCACACCACGCCCTTCTATAGTCACCGGCGCGGCTGAAACCAGTGACTCGGCCTGCCGGGAACACTTGCCGCTTTCGCACAGGACGCAACTCAATGACGCTCCCCGATCCTCCGACCGACCGCTATCGTCCCCTCAAAACCAGTTACAGCGAATCGCCCGTCCTCGTCATCGACACCACGGCCAGCACCGGCGACATCCTCGACGCCGCGCATCAACGCCTGCGGGCAGCCAGCGATTTGCTCGAAACGCTTTATTGCTTGTGCTTCAAACAGGCCGACGTTAAAGACATCCCTCACATCGTGAATGCGCTTTATCTATTAACGCAGGATGGCTGCCAACTACTGGAAGTTGCAAAACAAAGAATAAGACATTAAAGCCAAAAACAAATACTACAACCCCGGTAACAACTAACCACTTCATAATCCAATTTACTCAAACTAGTCTGCAGGCTCTTAAAACAAAACAAGAGCACCACAATGACTACATTAACTATTTTCTTTTGCGGTACCGGTTCGACCAAATTCGACAACCAAAACCCAACTTACTGGAATGGCGAACTGGTTTCGGCACTCGCCTCCCATCATGCTGGCAGAGAATTTGCCGAATGGATCGTGGTCGACGGCCCCGGTACCAGCAACCTGCAAGCTGATGAGCTGTTCACTCAATCCAAGGACTATGGCTTGAGCGGCACCTTGTTCGGCAAGGGCTGGGAGGAGAACGTCAAGCACGCCATCAACATCATCAAAGGCCAATGTGACTGGCAACGTGAAAAGCTGACCGAGACCGAATACAACCGCCTGAAGGCAGCCGGCATTCCAATCGAAGACGTGATCGTCGAAGGTTCCTGGCTGTGGCGTAAATATAACTACGGCGACCGCAGTGTGACCCAGCAGAAGTTGCAAGAACAAATCATCAAAACGTTTCGCAAGGACGGTGTTATTCCGACCAAGGTCAACTTGGTAGGCTGGAGTCGCGGCGGCATTAGTTGCCACATGCTGGCCAATGCCATGTTTAACGACAGCGAATTGAAGAACATCCCGGTCAATATTTTTGCGATTGATCCGGTACCGGGCATCGGTAACTTTCAGGAAAGCAAAGTAAAACTGAGTGCCAACGTAAAAGAATATGTCGGCTTCTACGCCCGAGACGAGCGCTCCAAAGGCTTCAGCTGTGTCATCCCGCAAACGGCCACCGGCACCCGAACCCACATCTACCCGATGCCCGGCCGCCATGGCACGCTGGTTGGCAACGCCGCAGCAGACGGGGTCAGCGGCCCTAAAGTGCTGACCGAACCCGGCCTGATCGTCCGTCACTTTGCCGAAGTGTGCCTGAAGCGCTGGGGCGTAACGCTGGACAAAACCCTCAACCTGAGCGCGGCCGACCTGCAGAACCACCACAACACCATGGTCAGCGCCGCCGCGAAATACAAAGCGATGGAGAAGTGCTCGTACACCTACTTCACTGAATTGGACCAGGGCGAGCGTTACGTTTCACTGGGCAGTTATGGGGTCAGGTTCTCGGCAGTGAAAGGCACGATCTATGCGCCAGCGGCCGGGCTGAGCAATGACCTTCTGGATGTGGCTTCGTACCAGCATATTCGTTGAGATGACGGGCGCGCGATGGTGGAAAGCGCGAGAACACTCTTCGCGAAAATTCCCATGGAAAGGGCCTAGCCGAGGTTCGGCCCGATCCTACAAGCGGGGACTCCTTATCGTTCCCACGCTCTGCGTGGGAATGCCTCAAGGGACGCTCCGCGTTCCAGCTCTCGAAAGGGACGCAGAGCGTCCCGGGCTGCATTCCCACGCAGAGCGTGGGAACGATCAAAAGATTTTTCGCGTCATGGAAAATGCCGCGTGGTTCGAAGGCGCCAGTAAAGCAGAGCTCATCGTCAAGGTTGCTGAAACGTATGGTGATTTAAATGTGATTCATCCTTTTCGCGAAGGTAACGGTCGGGCTCAACGGATCCTGTTTGAGCAAATCATCATCAATGCAGGGTTTGCTGTTGATTGGTGGCTGATCAAAGACAGCGCATGGATTCCCGCGAACATTGATGCGGTCACCTGCGATTACAGTGGCCTCCAAACTATTTTCGAGCGTTGCATTGGGGATCAGCTGAACATGCCACCACTACTGAATTGACCATTTCTATATTGGCAGTTGTGCGTCTGACGGTTAAACAGCACCCACAAAAAAGCCGCCCCGAGGGGCGGCTTTTTCATTGCATCAAACCAACACTTACAACTTAGGCCCAGCGGCCTTGATTGCATCGCTCACTTCGAACTTCTTGAAGTTCTCGATGAACAGGCCGGCCAATGCTTTGGCGGCTTCGTCGTAGGCGGCTTTGTCGGCCCAGGTGTTGCGTGGGTTCAGCAGGCCAGCCTCAACGCCCGGTACGGCCAGTGGCACGTCGAGGTTGATGGTGTCCAGGTGCTCGGTTTCGGTACCGATCAGCGCGCCGCTCTGGATCGCTGCGATCACCGCTCGGGTGGTCGGGATGTTGAAGCGCTTGCCGACGCCGTAGCCACCGCCGGTCCAGCCGGTGTTGACCAGGTAAACCTTGGAGCCGAAGCCGCGGATGCGCTTGATCAGCAGTTCGGCGTATTCGCCGGCTGGACGCGGGAAGAACGGTGCGCCGAAGCAGGTCGAGAAGGTCGACTTGATGCCGCTGCCCGAACCCATTTCAGTCGAGCCCACCAGTGCGGTGTAGCCGGACAGGAAGTGGTAGGCCGCTTGTTCTTCGTTGAGGATCGACACTGGCGGCAGCACGCCGGTCAGGTCGCAGGTCAGGAAGATCACAGCGTTCGGCTCGCCACCGAGGTTCTTCTCGGAACGCTTGGCAACGTGCTCCAGCGGGTACGCGGCACGGCTGTTCTGGGTCAGGCTGACATCGGCATAGTCGGCGTGCTTGGCATCGTCGATGACGACGTTTTCCAGGACCGCGCCGTGCTTGATGGCTTTCCAGATAACCGGCTCGTTCTTCTCGGACAAGTCGATGCACTTGGCATAGCAACCGCCTTCGATGTTGAACACTACGCCCTCGCCCCAACCGTGTTCGTCGTCACCGATCAGGTAACGGCTTTCGTCGGCGGACAGGGTGGTTTTACCAGTGCCGGACAGACCGAAGAACAGGGTCACGTCGCCTTCTTCGCCGATGTTGGCGGCGCAGTGCATTGGCAGCACGTCAGCGGCCGGCAGCAGGAAGTTCTGCACCGAGAACATGGCTTTCTTCATTTCACCGGCGTAACGCATGCCGGCGATCAGCACTTTTTTCTGTGCGAAGTTGATGATCACGCAACCGTCGGAGTTGGTGCCGTCACGCTCAGGCACGCACTCGAAGTTGGCCACGTTGAGCACTTGCCATTCTTCACGGCCAGCCGGGTTGTACTGGGCCGGGTTGATGAACAGGCAACGACCGAACAGGTTCTGCCAGGCAGTCTGGGTGGTCATTTTAACGGCCAGGTAGTGCTCGGAAGCGGCACCTACGTGGACGTGGGAAACGAAATGCTCTTGCGCGTTGTTGAACGCCTCGACACGGTTCCACAGGGCGTCGAATTTGTCGGCCGGGAACTTGCGGTTGATCGGGCCCCAGGCGATGGCGCCCGTGGTGCTCGGCTCATCAACGATGAAACGATCGACTGGCGAACGGCCGGTACGGTGACCGGTACGAACAACCA
The DNA here is from genome assembly GCF_004321495.1 of Pseudomonas sp. Sample_10. Taxonomy (NCBI): domain Bacteria; kingdom Pseudomonadati; phylum Pseudomonadota; class Gammaproteobacteria; order Pseudomonadales; family Pseudomonadaceae; genus Pseudomonas; species Pseudomonas sp. Sample_10. Next base: position 311 of record NZ_RCOE01000140.1, on the reverse strand, counting down.
GTGCGCCGGTATCGGCAAGCTCGCCTTCACCGCGGTTGAGGGCTTCTTTAACCAGATCATCAACACTCAGATCGGTGTACACGGCGTTATTGGCTTGCGTCATGAGGTTCCCCGTCGGCCAGTGGCCGAGTGCTCCAAACGTTTTTGTAGTAGAAAGTCGTGCACTACTACCGCGAAAAAAGTGGCCCGGATTATGCCAGAAAAGCCCAAAAAAAGTAGGCCCCTCCTGTCGTAACGGCGTAAATCCGGCACCGAGCAGTGAATTTACCTGCGCTGAACCGTTTTAGTGACGGGTATCTGACGGGGTCTCG